>JBARVM010000237.1:0-5875 GCA_049646265.1 Paracoccaceae bacterium | reverse complement strand
CGTTCTGTTGCAGTTCGGAGGGTTTGAAGCCGGATGTCGAGGAGCCGATGGGAACACTGTGGCTCGCCTGCTGAATCTGGGCGAAGACGCGGTGTTTCAGCTCCAGCCGTTCAGAGACGGATTCCTGAATATATTCAGCGCCTTCCACCGCCTCGGTGATGCTGGCGACAAAGGTCAGCCGCCCCTCGTCCGGCATCGGCACATCCGACAGGGACGGCAGCGCGGCGCGGGCGTTTGCCATGACCTCGCCTATCTTGCGTTCCGCCTGCGGATCGGGGTCAAAGACCGAAACATCCCATCCGTTCAGCAGGAAGCGTGCCGCCCATCCGCCGCCGATGACCCCGCCCCCGATGATTGCCGCTTTCCGTGCCATGCCCGTTCCTTCCCGTCTGTTATCTGTCCCGACAGCGTCGGGCACCCGTCCCGACAGCGTCCCGACAGCCGTGCCCTGTTACCGCGCCCTTGGCGCCCGCTTTGTCAGTCCCAGCCGCGCCCGGACCTCTTCCGGGCCGATGACCCGCGCGCCCATGTTTTCGATGATCGTCACGGCGCGTTCGACAAGTTGGGCGTTGGTGGCGAGCTGGCCTTTGCCGAGCCAGAGATTGTCCTCCAACCCCACCCGAACGTTGCCGCCCGCAAGCACGGCCGCGGCGACATAGGCCATCTGGTCCCGACCGAGCGAGAAGGCCGACCAGTTCCAGTCGGCGGGCACGTTGTTGACCATCGCCATGAAGGTGTTGAGGTCGTTTGGTGCCCCCCACGGCACGCCCATGCAAAGCTGGACCATTGCGGGCGATTTCAGCACGCCTTCCTTCACCAGTTCCTTCGCGAACCAGAGGTGGCCGGTGTCAAATGCCTCGATCTCCGGCAGGACGCCCGCCGCTGTCATCATGCCGCCCATGGCGCGCAGCATGCCGGGCGTGTTGGTCATCACATAGTCAGCCTCGGCGAAGTTCATCGTGCCGCAGTCGAGGGTGCAGATCTCGGGCAGGCAGTCGACGACATGCTCCATGCGGTTCGTGGCGCCGCCCATGTCGGTGCCCTTGGGGTTCAAGGGCAGCGGGTTTTCGACATCGCCGAAGACCATGTCGCCGCCCATGCCGGCGGTGAGGTTCAGGACGACATCGGTCGCGCTGTCACGGATGCGTTCGGTGACTTCGCGGTAGAGGGCCGGATCGCGCGAGGGTTTGCCGCTTTCGGGGTCGCGCACATGGCAATGAACGATGGCAGCGCCTGCCTTTGCGGCATCAATGGCCGAATTGGCAATTTGCTCGGGCGAGCGCGGCACATGTGGGCTGCGGTCCTGCGTGCCGCCCGAACCGGTCACAGCGCAGGTGATGAAGACTTCCTTGGACATGTTCAGTGGCATGGCATTCTCCTTGTTGCGAGGAAGACTACCGAAACGCCGCCCCCTGAATTAACACTTCGCGAAAGTTTTTTGTCATTTCTGGAAAATCTGTGTGACAACCGGCTGGGCCACTGTTTGCACTTTCGAAACAGAAAACCTATTTATCGGAATAGGGCAAGAAACCAGTTCAATCGAAAGCAAATTCGCAAGCTTTGCGCACAATCGCGCCCGTAGTGTTATAGGGGGTGAAAGCGCGAATTACGCGACGGATAGCGGCCCTTAGCGGTTCGCATTCGTTCAGGCAGAGATTGAAAGTACCTTTTGGAGTTTAGCATATGAGCCTTCGGTTTCTTGGTGGTCTGGCGGCCTGGCTGGGCGCGATGGTGTTACTTACCGCCATCCTTGCGTCTGACCAGTTGCTTGGGCGGCCGACGGTTCTGATCGACCGCTGGTTCTTTGCTGCGGCAGGTCTTGCGGTGCTGACCTTTGGTATCTGTCTGCGTCAAGGGGCGACAGCCTTTGGTCTTCTGGCCTTTTTCCTGATCATCGGCGGTGCGGCACAGCTTTATGTGACCGGCCCTGCCCGGCTGCCCAGCGTGCATCTGGTGCCGCAAAACTGGAAGGAATGGGCGACCGTCTGCCTTCTTGCCGGCGAAGCACTGGTTGCCGTGACCGTTTTGATGACGCTTGGCGCGGAGAATGTCCTGAGCGCCACGCGGCGGCGGCTTGGCATTGGCCGTATCGGTGCCTTTGTCCTGCTGACGGCGATCCTGTTCGTGCCGATCCAGATCTATGTCCATCACAGTACGTCAGTATCCTATTTTGCCCATGTCTTTTTGGCGCTGATGGTCACGCTGGTGCATTTTTCGGTCTTTGCCGCGATGAGTCAGGTGACAAGCCCGATCAGCGGGCTTTACCGGCTTTCGCCGTTGGTTCCGGCGGCGATTACCTTGGTGGTCAGTCTGGTTCTGTGTTTTGTCGCCTTTGAGCGCATGCCCCATACAGAGGATGAGTTCGCCTTTCTCTTTCAGGCCAAGACTTTTGCCGGGGCCGCCCTGAGCGCGCCGGCCCCGCCAGAGGCGGCGATGGCCGGGCTTAGCTATCCGATGATAGACCTTGAGAACGGCCAGTGGTTTGCCGCGACGCAGCCGGGCTGGCCTGCGCTGCTGGCTGCGGGGATAGCGGTTGGCGCGCCCTGGCTGATCAACCCCCTTTTGGCTGCGTTGAGCGTCTTGATGGCCCATGCAATCACCAGCCGGCTTGCGGGGCGTGATCATGCCGACATGGTGGCTATGATGATGGGCGCTTCGCCCTGGCTATTGATGATGGCGGCCTCTCTGTTGCCCCATACGCTGGCGCTGGCGCTGATGCTTTTTGCGATCCTGCAGATCCTGCGGGCCGGTGACAGCGAGGAAGGTGCGCTGCGACGTCTCTTCATGGCGGGGCTGGCGATGGGCTGGCTTTTTGCGGCGCGGCCGCTCGACGGGTTGGCTGTTGGCGGGCTTGTCGGCATCTGGCTGATGTTCCTGGCGCCGATGGGTGGTATCGGGCGCGGCATAATCTATGCACTGGGCCTTGGGCTGACTGCCCTTTTGCTACTGTTTTACAATTCCGCGCTGACGGGTTCGGCGCTGACGCAGCCGATCGCGCTTTATGTCGAAGAGATCTGGGGGTTCGGCGCCAACGGCTTTGGCTTTGGCGCGCCAACCTCGCTCATCGATATCGACATCTGGCCGGGCCAGTCCCTGGGTGAGGGTCTTTTGAATTTCGTCAACCTGACGGCCAATCTGCAGCTTGATTTCATGGGTTGGTCGGTCGGGTCCCTGGCGCTGATCCTTTGTTACCTGATCTGGCAGAAACCCGAACGTACCGACATCGCGATGATCGTGCTGGCGCTGACCGTCGGCGGGATGGCGCTTTTCTACTGGTCGGCGGACAGCTATTTCATCGGACCCCGCCAGTGGTTTCTTGCCTCCTTCCCGCTGTTTTTCCTGTCGGCCCGGGGCTTTCAGGCGATCCGAGAGCGGTTTCCAGATCATGACGGGCGGGCGTTTGTGCGGGTGGATGCGCTGTTCTGGTATGCTTGCCTTTTCGGGCTTTGCGTCTTTCTGCCCTGGCGCGCGGTGACCAAGTATTACGAGTTCGGCGGCTATCATTCCACCGTGCGGACAGAGGCGCAGGCGGGTCAGTTCGAGGACAAGCTGGTATTGGTGACACAGGCGGGCAACCCCGGCTCTGTCCTGATGCTGAATGACCCATGGCTGCGCGGCACCGTCTTTTTGAACGACACCGGCACATTGGACGAGGAGGCCTTGCGGCAGGCATTCCCCGACAAAGAGATCGTCTATCACCGCTCTGCATGGGAGTAAGGACTAGGGGGGGGCATCGCCCCTCTGGACCTTGCGCGGGCCATTCCCTATATATTCAGTCAGGAACTATACGGGGCCCGCATGACCGCTGAACCAGACAAGCTGATCGAAGGGACGCCACTGATCCGCCCTTCGAGCACGGAACACCCGCTTTACGACAGCGTGGTCGAGGCGTGCCGTTCGGTCTATGACCCGGAAATACCGGTCAATATCTTTGACCTTGGCCTGATCTATACAATTGATATTACGACCGAAAACTCGGTTCAAATCACCATGACCCTGACCGCGCCGGGCTGTCCGGTCGCCGGTGAAATGCCCGGCTGGGTCGCAAGCGCGGTCGAGCCGTTGGACGGGGTGAAGGATGTCGAGGTACAGATGACCTTTGAGCCGCAATGGGGCATGGACATGATGTCGGACGAAGCGCGGCTGGAGCTTGGCTTCATGTAGGTCAAGCTATTTCGCTTGATTTTTAAAAAAACAAGTTTATAAGCTTGATAACCCGCAGGGAAGTTCCGGCTTATGCATAGACAGACCCCGATAATTGCCATCCTGACCGGCGACCTTGTCGGCGCAAGCAAGGCGCCGACAGAGGCGGTCGAGGCGGCGCTGACCCTTATCCGCCACACGGTCGAGGATTTCTGCACGGCGATCGGCGCCGACCAGCCGCGCTTTACCCGATCGCGCGGCGATGGCTGGCAGGCCAGCCTTAGCCAACCGGCGGCGGCCTTGCGGCTGGCGGTGATTACGGCGGCGCGGCTGCGGGGCAGTGCCGCCCTGCCCGCCACGCGCCTTGCCATAGGGCTTGGCACAGCCAGCAACCTTGGCTCCGCCGATCTGTCCGACGGGGCGGGCGCGGCCTTTATCGCCTCTGGCCGGGGGCTGGACCTCCTGAAGGGGCAGAGGCCGGAACTGGCGATTGCCGGGGCCGGGGTCGGGCCGCTTCATCAGCTTGCCGTCGATCTGATCGACCTGCGGCTGGGGCGCTGGACCCGCGAACAGGCCGAAGCGGCGGCGCATTTTCTTGCCCCCGACGCGCCAAGCATGGTGGAGATCGCCCGCCGCCTGTCGATCTCGCCGCAGGCGGTTTCCTACCGGCTGGCGGGTGCCGATGCGGCACGGATTGCCGGGGCCCTTGCCTTGTGGGAAGCTGCCAGCACCGAAACGGAGGCCGAGAGATGACCGAAACCTTTGCGGCCCTTTTGCTGGCCCATGCGCTGACCGAATTTCTGTTTCGTAACAAATGGATGTCTGACCATCGCACGCATCCTGGCGCCATCGCCATGCATGGCGCCATTTCCTGCTCTACCGGCGCCATCGCGCTTGGTCAGGCCCATCCGCTGCTGCTGGCGCTGGGCGTTGTGCATCTGGCCATCGACCATGGCTGCCGCCTTCTTTTGCCGCGCCGCTTTGGCGGCTTTGCCCTTGATCAGGCCTTGCATCTGCTCTCGCTCCTGACGCTCGCCGCCTGCTGGCCGGGGCTCTTTGCCGAAGGGGTCTGGGCGCAGGCCCCGGCGCTTGCCCCCCTGATGCCGGGTCTTATGACCATCGCCGCCGGATTGGTCCTGAGCGTTCAGGGCGGTGCGGTCGCCATCGCCATGTTGCTGGCGCCCTGGCAGGAAGAGGCGCCGCAAGGCCTGCCCGGCGGCGGCCGCGCCATCGGCAGCCTTGAACGCGGGTTGATCTTCCTTCTGGTTCTGGCTGGTCAGGCAGAGGCGATTGGCCTTCTGATCGCCGCGAAATCGGTGCTGCGCTTTGGTGCGGTCAAGGATGACCTGAAGGTCAGCGAATATGTTATCATCGGCACGCTTGCCTCTTTTGCCTGGGCCATCGCGGTTGCGGTCATCACACTATTTCTGCTCTCCGGCCTGCCGCCGCTTGGCATTCCGGACCTGACACCCTAAATTACCGGAAAGAGGATTGATCCCATGTTCGGCATACCCGGCAAACAACCTGTGACGCTAACCCCCCGTGCTGTGGCGCAAATCGCCCGTCTGATGGCGCGCGACGGCGCCTATGGGCTGAAGCTTGGCGTGAAGAAGGGTGGCTGCGCGGGCATGGAATATACGATGGAATTCGCTCAGGCCGCTGACCCCTTAGACGAGGTGGTCGAACAGGATGGTGCCCGCGTGATGATCGCGCCGATGGCGCAGATGTTCCT
>JBARVM010000236.1:0-7839 GCA_049646265.1 Paracoccaceae bacterium | reverse complement strand
TCTTGTCGTCCAAGGCCTCGATCGTCTCGCCCCCTTGCGCGGGGTGAATACGCAGATCGCCTTTCACCTTGCCCGCGTCGAAGACATGTAGCGGGCGGTTCTGGTCAAAGGTGAAGAAGTTGGTGATGTCCACGAGCGCCGAGATCGGACGCAGCCCGATGGCCTTCAGCCGCGCCTGCAACCATGCGGGGCTCGGCCCGTTCTTCACGCCGCGGATCAGGCGGCCGGCGAAAAGCGGGCAGCCCTTTTCCTTCAGTTCCGGGGCGATCACCACCTTGATCGGGCTCTCAAACCCGCCCTTGACCGGCTCGACATTCAGGGGCTTCAGTCGCCCGAGGCCCCGCGCCGCCAGATCGCGGGCGATCCCCCGCACGCCAAGCGCATCGGGCCGGTTCGGGGTGATCTTGATATAGATCATCGGATCGACCGCGCCGGGGCGGTTCTGCGCCAGCCAGTCCACGAACCGCTCACCAACCTCGCCCGAGGGGAGTTCGATGATGCCGTCATGTTCGTCGGAAAGCTCCAGCTCGCGTTCGGAGGCCATCATGCCATGGCTCTCGACGCCCCTGATCTTGCCGACGCCCAAGGTCACGTCGATGCCGGGGACATAATCGCCGGGCTTGCAGAGGACGACCGTGATGCCTTCGCGCGCATTCGGGGCGCCGCAGACGATCTGCTTTTCGCCCTCGTCAGTCAGGACGCGACAGACGCGCAGCTTGTCGGCATCGGGGTGCTGTTCGGCATGCAGAACCTTGGCCAGCGTGAAGGCAGAGAGCCGTGCTGCGCGGTCCTCGACCTCCTCGACCTCAAGGCCAAGATCGGTCAGCGCATAAAGGATCTCGTCGAGCGTGGCCTCGGTCTCGAGATGGTCTTTCAGCCAGGAGAGAGTGAATTTCATCGTATCGTCCCATTAGTAGGGCGGGGTTTACCCCGCCATTCCGGCGCGGCGGGGTGAACCCCGCCCTACGGTTTGCTATATCTCAGTTTGCTATGACACCAAGCACCGCCACGACGACAAGGAACACTGAAATTCCAAACACCAAGCTCTTGGCAAATCGAAACATTTGTTCTTTTAGCAACAAGTCACGCATCAGTTCAATTTGCATTGACCGCTCACGATCCGGCTTTGAGATCAACGTAAAATCATGTTGATCAACTTGACGCATTCCCGCGAGCGAGAAGTAGAGCGGCATGAGCATCGCCAACGATCCAATCGCCCCAGCAACCTGGAGCACGTGGGAACTTTGGCCAACCGACGCATTCAAGGAGAAGCCCATGATCAAAGCTATTATCGTTGCTAGGCTCGCATTCTTTGACTCAATCTTCTTTAGAGTTCCGAGAAGAATTTTGTGTGCCTCTCCGTCAAGAAATGCGCCGCTGCCGTGTTCCGAGCCGGTGACGCTACCAGCCGAAAGTTTCGCGTAGGCAACCATTCGCATTTTTAGTTTCGCCAAATTGGGCGCACAGCGACAAAACGACCGTCGCGTCCTCGCGTTTGCTATCACGACTACGAAAAACACCGTCGCTCCCGACAACCATACCGTAAGTGGTAGCCACTCCATTACCTGCTCAACCCCCCAGCCACCGTCGGCATATCAAGGCTCGCGAAGCCGTAATGCCTCAGCCAGCGCAGATCGCTCTCGAAGAACGCGCGCAAATCCGGAATGCCGTATTTCAGCATCGCCAGCCTGTCGATGCCCATCCCGAAGGCAAAGCCCTGCCATTCGTCGGGATCGACGCCGCCCGAGCGCAGCACATGCGGGTGGACCATGCCCGACCCCAGAATTTCCATCCAGCCGTCGCCCTCGCCGATCTTCAGTTGCCCCTTGTCCCACGAACAGCGGATATCGACCTCCGCCGAGGGTTCGGTGAAGGGGAAATGCGAGGCGCGGAAGCGCAGTTCGACGTCGTCGACCTCGAAAAAGGCGCGGCAGAACTCCTCCAGCACCCATTTGAGGTTGGCCATGGAGATGTCGCGGTCAATTGCCAGCCCCTCGATCTGATGGAACATCGGGGTGTGGGTCTGGTCCATATCCATGCGGTAGACGCGGCCGGGGGCGATGACGCGAATGGGGGCGCCGTGGGTTTGCATGGCGCGGATCTGCACGGGGCTGGTATGGGTGCGCAACACATGCGGCGGCCGGTTGTCAGCGGCATCGCGGTTCATGAAGAACGTGTCATGTTCCTGCCGGGCGGGATGTTCGGGCGCGATGTTGAGCGCGTCGAAATTATACCAGTCGCTTTCAATCTGCGGGCCTTCGGCCACGGCAAAGCCCATGTCGGCAAAGATCGCCGTCACCTCTTCGGTGACCTGACTGACCGGGTGGATGGTGCCTTGGCGGCGCGGGCGGCCGGGCAAGGTGACATCAAGCCATTCCGCGCGCAGGCGTTCGTCAAGCGCAGCGTCGCCCAAGGCTGCCTTCTTGGCGCGCAGGGCGCTGTCGATCTCATCCTTCAACCGGTTGAGCGCGGCGCCCGCCGCCTGCCGCTCTTCCGGGGCCATCTGGCCAAGTTCGCGCATCTTCAGGGAAATCTCGCCCTTCTTGCCAAGGGCTTGCAGGCGCAGCTCTTCCAGCGACGCCTCATCCGCCGCACCGGCCACCGCGCCGAGGTATTTTTGCAAAAGATCGTCCATCTAACCCGTTCCCTTCAGCCTTGGTCGCGCCAGCGCGCGGCTTTCTTGCCCGCACCGCCCGTCGCCAGAAGCCGTAACATCAGTTTTGCCCGATATAGCCTGATCCGCACCAGAACCGCAAAGGCACTTATGCGCGCAGCCAGTCCGCCCTTGATCCGGCGCGACCGCAAGAGACGCGGCAAGGCGGCCGGGGCGGAAAAGCCCATGGCCAACCCCTTGAGCGCCCAGCGCAGCTTGCCCGCGAAACCCTGTGCCTGCATTTCGAACGCATGGCCCGTCAGCCGGTCCCATTTGCGCGCCAGTTCGGCGAATGTAGCGCGGGCCGGGTGATAGACCACGACCGTTGGCGCCCAGGTGATCGACAGGCCAAGCGCCCGCGCCCGATGACCCCAGTCGCGATCCTCGGCGATGGCGATCCCGCCGAAAGGGCCGACCTTTGCCATATTCCCGCGCCGCATGATCAGGTTGCAGGTCGCCGAATAATGGTCGCGCTTGACGTAGAATTCCTGCCGAAAGCCGAATTCGCTTTCATAGGCCTCATAGGCTGTCGGATGGGAAGGATCCTCATGCAGGATCAGCACCTCGCCCCCGGCAATCTCGACCGACCGATCCTGAAACAGGCGACCGATGGCAGCGAGCCAGTCCGGGGCCACCTGACAATCGGCATCGACAAAGGCCAGGATCTCCCCCTTTGCCTTTTGCGCGCCAAGGGTGCGGGCCGGGCCGGGGCCTGCCTCTGTCTCCCGAAAGAGCTGGACGGAGGGGTAGCGCGCCAGCACCTGCTCTGGCCCTACGGTAGAACCATTGTCGACGACGATCACCTCTGCCGCCCAGCCGCTGTCGATCTGGCCGACGATCGAGGCAAGGCAGCGGTCCAGCAACGCGGGCTGGTTGAAATGCGGAATGATCACCGAAATCATTCCCTGCCCCTCCGCCCTGACCGCCATGACCCCATCGGTTTCGCCATCTGTTACATTTGCCCCTGCTATCACAGGACTGCCCCAATACAAGCCGCAAGCGGCAAAGAAAAACCCCGCGAAGGCCGTCGGGCCACTCGCGGGGTTCTGTCTGTTCCCGGACAGGTCCGGAAGATTACGCGAGCGCGGCCTTCGCCTTTTCAACGATGGCGCCAAAAGCGGCAGGCTCGTTCACGGCCAGATCGGCCAGAACCTTGCGGTCCACCTCAATGCCCGACAGGGTCAGACCATTGATGAAACGCGAATAGCTCAGGCTTTCGTCGATGGCACGGCAGGCAGCGTTGATCCGCTGGATCCACAGGGCGCGGAAATTGCGCTTGCGGGTCTTGCGGTCGCGCGTTGCATATTGCATCGCCTTGTCGACGGCCTGGGTGGCCGTGCGGAAATTGGTGGAACGAGCGGCGTAGTAGCCTTTCGCTTTCTTGATTACCTTGCGGTGGCGGGCGTGCGTTACGACGCCGGATTTAACGCGGGACATGTGTCAGCTCCTCAGCGGTCGTAGGGCATGTATTTCTTGACGATCTTCGTGTCGGAGTCCGACAGCAGCATGGTGCCGGTCGCGTCCCGAATGAATTTCGTCGAGCGTTTGATCATGCCGTGGCGCTTTCCGGCGACACCAGCCTTGACGCGGCCAGAGGCCGTCATCGAGAACCGCTTTTTCGCAGCGGATTTGGTCTTCATCTTGGGCATTTCTATCTCCTGATCTCAGAGTGAACGCGCGACTCGGCAATGCCACTTGGCCGGCCGCGCGGGAATAGAGAGGCGCCATATAGACGCGGGGGGCGGGTTTGGCAAGGGGATAAGGCGCAGATCAGGCGGCCAACTGTACCAACAGCTCCCGCATCAATTTGCCAGATCGCTGATCAAGCGCATGATGATCTTGGGTATGTCCTGCGCGCTATATCCTACCGGCGAAAGGTAGCTAGCCAATCCGATCAAGCCCAATCCGATCAGCAGCAGCGTTACCGGTGCCCGCATGCTGCGCGTGCCGGAAAAGGCCGAGATCAACGCTGCCACCGAAAGCAATACGGCGAATACGCCGCCCAGAAGGACAAGATCACTCATGAACTACCTATCCAGAACCGCCTTGGACCGGTTCCGATTATTCAGGATCGGTGTTGAAAATCAACCTTTCATTACAGGGCGCAACCCGGATGATATTGGTCGTGCCGCGCACATTGAAAGGCACACCGGCCGTTACCACGATCTGATCTGCTTCTGTTGCAAAGCCATAGTCGCGCGCGGCGCGCACCGCGCTGACCACCGCCAACTTGAACCTATCCACCCTGTCGGAGAGTACGCAATGCACGCCCCAGGTCAGGCAAAGCCTGCGCAGCGTCGCCTCTACCGGTGTCAGGGCAAGGATGGGCACGCGCGGGCGTTCGCGGGCGACAAGGCTTGCCGTCGTGCCCGACTGGCTGAAACAGCAGATCGCCTTGATATCGGTGGTCTCGGCGATCTCGCGCGCGGCGGACACGATCGCATCGGCCACTGTTTGCCGGTTGGCGCGGCGCGAGGCTTCGATCACCTCTCGGTAAGTCGGATCACACTCGACCGACCGCGCGACATTATCCATCGTCGCCACGGCCTCCACCGGATAGTCGCCAGCCGCTGATTCCGCCGACAGCATCACCGCATCCGCGCCTTCATAGATCGCGGTGGCCACGTCGGAAACCTCTGCCCGCGTCGGCATCGGGCTTTCAATCATCGATTCCAGCATTTGCGTGGCGACGATAACCGGCTTGGCAGCCGCACGCGCACCACGTACCAGACGTTTCTGGATCGGCGGCACCGAATAGACCGGCAATTCGACCCCAAGATCGCCCCGCGCCACCATGATCCCGTCAGAGGCCGCCAAGATCTCGGCATAGGCCTTGACCGCCGCCGGTTTCTCGATCTTTGACAGGATCGCGGCGCGGCCCTTGGCCAGGGTCCGCGCCTCTATCACATCTTCCGGCCGCTGCACGAACGACAGGGCCAGCCAGTCAACACCCAGCTGGCAGGCAAATTCCAGATCGGCGCGGTCCTTGTCTGACAGGGCAGCAAGCGGCAGGACCACATCGGGCACATTGACGCCCTTGCGGTCGGAAATCGTGCCGCCGGTGATCACCCGGCAATCGGCGAAATCGGCACCGCAGCTTTCCACGATCAATCGCAGCTTGCCATCGTTGACCAGAAGCGAGGCGCCGGGTTCCAGCGCTGCAAAAATTTCCTTGTGCGGCAGGCAGACCCGCGCCGCGTCACCCGGCACGGGATCAAGGTCAAACCTGAAAGGCCCGCCCTCTACCAGTTCCTCCGCACCATTGGCGAAAGTGCCGACGCGTAGCTTCGGCCCCTGCAGATCGGCCAGAACCGCAATGGGCCGGCCCAGATCCGCCTCGACCTTGCGGATATGGTCATAGCGCGCCTTCTGATCGGCCTGAGTGCCATGGCTCATGTTCAGGCGAAACACATCCGCTCCCGCCTCGAATAGCGCACGGATCGTTGCATAGTCGCTGGAGGCAGGGCCAAGGGTAGCCACTATTTTCACATTCCGTAGGCGTCTCATCAGCGGGCTTTCGTTTGCGTTAACATGTCGAGCGCGGCCCTCTATGGCGCAAAACTGCCGCCGGGGCAATAAAGAGATAAACTGGTCAATTCGCTGCCGCTTTTGTATGGCAAAGCAAGTTACGAGAATATGACAAGATGCTCGAAGAACCGCACAAGTCCTTTCAGATTTTCCAGCCCGACGCGCCTTCGCGCTGGCTGATCACCTGTGACCATGCCTCCAACGCCGTGCCTGCGGCGGTTGGCGGCGGTTCCCTTGGTATTTCGGCCGAGGATATGGCCCGCCATATCGCCTATGACGTAGGGGCGGCGGGTGTTGCGCAGGCCCTTGCCGCGCAGCTGCAGGCCCCGGCGATCTTTTCAGCTTATTCTCGGCTGGTCATCGACCCCAATCGGGGCGAGGATGACCCGACATTGGTGATGAAACTATATGACGGCACCATCATACCGGCCAACCGCCATGTCGATGCGGCAGAGGTGGAGCGCCGTCTGGCCGCCTATCACCGCCCCTATCACCGGGCGCTTGCCGGTCTGGCCGCCGCCCGGGCGGACCGGGTGATCTGCGCCATCCACTCCTTTACCCCCTGCCTGCGTGGCCGCGCGCCCCGGCCCTGGCATCTTGGTATCCTGCATTCACACAAGGACAGCCGCCTTGCCCTGCCGCTGATCGAACGTTTGCGCGCCGAAGGCTATCCGACCGGCGACAATGAACCCTACAATGGTCATCTTGATGGCGATGCGATCGACCGGCATGGGTTGCAGGCGGGCAGGCCCAATGTGCTGATTGAACTGCGAAGCGACCTGATCGCAAACCCAAAGGATCAGGCCTTGTGGGCGGGGCGGCTTGCGCCCATCTTGACAGAAGTACTGTCAGCTACCGGCCTTTGACCAATCCCGAAAGGAAGCCGATGACCGAGATCGACCCCAAGACCCGGACAGAGCTGGAGGCAGCCGCTTTCCGCGCGCTGCGCCATCACCTGATGGACAAACGCCCCGAGGTGCAGAATATCGACCTGATGAACCTTGCCGGTTTTTGCCGCAACTGCCTATCGCGCTGGTATCAGGAAGCCGCCGTTGAACGGGGCCTTGAGATGACCAAGGACGAGGCGCGCGAAATCTTTTATGGACAGCCCTATGAGACATGGCGCGCCACGTACCAGTCCGATGCGGATGCCAGCAAGAAGGCGCTGTTTGACGCGGCCTTCAAGGCCAATGTCGGGCCGAAGGAATAAGGGCTACGATCAGGCGTTGAAAAGGAAATGCAGGACGTCGCCGTCCTTGACCTCGTAACTCTTGCCCTCGACGCGGAACTTGCCTGCCTCGCGCGCGCCCGCCTCGCCATTTCCGGCGATATAGTCGTTGTAGGCGATGGTTTCAGCGCGAATGAAACCGCGTTCGAAATCCCCGTGAATGACGCCCGCGGCCTGGGGGGCCAGCGTGCCCTTGGTGATGGTCCAGGCGCGGGCCTCCTTGGGGCCCACGGTGAAATAGGTCTGCAGGCCCAATAGCGCGTAGCCTGCCCGGATCAACCGGTCGAGCCCGGCCTCTTCCAGCCCCATCTCTTCAAGAAACATCATCGCCTCATCCTCGGCCAGCTGGCTGATCTCTTCCTCGATCCGGGCAGAGATGACGACCGAGCCCGCCCCCTGCGCCGCGGCCATCTGTGCCACCCGCTCTGAC
>JBARVM010000235.1:0-4383 GCA_049646265.1 Paracoccaceae bacterium | reverse complement strand
CGCCTGTACTATCAGACGATGGCCGCATCCCGCTGCATTTCCTGCAGATAGACCGGAAAGTCGCAGGCCGGGGAAGAGGCCGGGATCCGCCCCAACATCTCATCGACAAAGCCGCGGTGATAGCTGGTGTGGTTGACCACATGAAGAACAATCTCTGCCCGGCTCATCCGCCCGGCACCGCCACCGATGAAGGTGAATTCTATGTCCTCTTGCAAGGCCCGGGCGTCCAACGCATCAAAATGCGCGACCCACCAGCGGTCCATCGCCTGCACCTTGTTCCATGCAGCCCGCTGCGCCCCGTCACTGCCATGTCGCTTTCACACCCTGTAGTTTCGCTTGCATAGGATTTTTCCGCTGCAAAGGCGCTAGGTGCTCTGACAAGGGCGGAATCAAAAATAGCCCCAGAAAACTGTTGCGCTGCAGCGCAGCATCCCTAAAGTGCGGCGCACGAATTACTGGAGGATCGCATGACCGAGTTCCGCAAGATTCTTGTCGCCAACCGTGGCGAGATTGCCATACGGATCATGCGGGCCGCCACCGAACTCGGCAAGCGCACCGTCGCGGTCTATGCCGAAGAGGACAAACTCGGCCTGCACCGGTTCAAGTCGGACGAGGCCTACCGGATCGGCGAAGGGCTGGGGCCGGTTGCCGCCTACCTGTCGATTGACGAAATCATTCGCGTTGCCAAGGAATGCGGCGCCGATGCGATCCACCCGGGCTACGGGCTCTTGTCGGAAAACCCCGATTTCGTCGATGCCTGCACCGCCAATGGCATTACCTTCATCGGGCCAAAGGCCGAAACCATGCGTGCCCTTGGCGACAAGGCCAGCGCCCGCAAGGTGGCGATCGCCGCCGGTGTGCCCGTTATCCCCGCCACCGATGTGCTTGGCGACGATATGGAGGCCGCCAAGAAAGAGGCGGCCAGAATTGGCTACCCCCTGATGCTCAAAGCCAGCTGGGGCGGCGGCGGTCGCGGCATGCGCCCGATCCATTCCGAGGCGGAGCTGGTCGAAAAGGTCCGCGAAGGCCGACGCGAGGCTGAGGCCGCCTTTGGCAATGGCGAAGGTTATCTTGAAAAGATGATCCTGCGCGCTCGCCATGTCGAAGTGCAGATCCTCGGCGACAAACATGGCGAGATCTATCACCTTTATGAACGTGACTGCACCGTGCAGCGCCGCAACCAGAAGGTGGTGGAACGCGCCCCCGCCCCCTACCTCAGCGATGCGCAGCGCGCCGAGATCTGCGCCCTTGGCCGCAAGATCTGCGCCCATGTCGGCTATGAATGCGCAGGCACCGTCGAGTTCCTCATGGATATGGACAGCGGCAAGTTCTACTTCATCGAAGTGAACCCCCGCGTACAGGTCGAACATACGGTGACCGAACAGGTCACTGGCATCGACATCGTGCAGGCGCAGATCCTGATCGCCGAAGGCAAGAGCCTCGCAGAGGCCACGGGCGTAGCAAGCCAGGACAAGGTGCCGCTGATCGGCCATGCCCTTCAGTGCCGCATCACCACCGAAGACCCGCTCAACAATTTCATCCCCGACTATGGCCGCATCACCGCTTACCGCGAGGCCACGGGCGCGGGCATCCGTCTGGACGGCGGCACTGCCTATTCAGGCGCGGTCATCACCCGCTATTACGACTCGCTTCTGGTCAAGATCACCGCCTGGGCCCAGACCCCCGATCAGGCGATCACCCGCATGCGCCGCGCCCTGGCCGAATATCGTATCCGCGGCGTTGCCACCAACATCGCCTTTGTCGAGAACCTGCTGATACATCCAACCTTCCTGTCGAATGCCGCGACCACGAAATTCATCGACACTACGCCCGATCTTTTCGATTTCAGAAAGCGCCGCGACCGCGCGACAAAGATCCTCATCTATATTGCCGACATCACCGTCAACGGACATCCCGAAACCGCCGGGCGGCCGAAACCGGCGGCAAGCCTGAAAGAGCCCGTACCACCCCGCCCCGCAGGTCCGCCGCCGAAGGGCACGCGCAACCTTCTGGAAGAAAAGGGCCCGCAGGCCGTCGCAGACTGGATGGCGGGCCAGAAAAAGCTTCTGCTGACCGACACCACTATGCGCGACGGTCACCAGTCGCTCCTCGCGACCCGCATGCGCTCTATCGACATGATCAAGGTCGCCCCCGCCTATGCGGCGAACCTTTCACAACTGTTCAGCGTCGAATGCTGGGGCGGCGCCACCTTTGACGTGGCCTACCGTTTCTTGCAGGAATGCCCCTGGCAGCGGCTGCGCGACCTGCGCGCCCGCATGCCCAATCTGATGACCCAGATGCTGCTGCGCGCCTCCAATGGCGTGGGCTACACCAATTATCCCGACAATGTGGTCCAGGAATTCGTCCGTCAGGCCGCCGTGACCGGCATCGACGTCTTCCGCGTCTTCGACAGCCTCAACTGGGTCGAAAACATGCGTGTCGCCATGGATGCGGTGGTGGAGAATGGCAAAGTCTGCGAAGCCAGCATCTGCTATACCGGCGATATCCTGAACCCCGATCGCGCCAAATACAACCTTGGCTATTACGTCGCCATGGGGAAGGAGCTGAAGGCCGCAGGCGCCCATATTCTGGGGCTGAAAGATATGGCGGGCCTTTTGAAACCCGCCGCGGCCCGCGTTCTGGTCAAAGCGCTGAAGGAAGAGGTGGGCCTGCCCATCCACTTCCACACCCATGACACGTCGGGCATTTCCGCCGCCACCATCCTTGCCGCCGCCGATGCGGGCGTCGATGCCGTCGATGCGGCGATGGACGCCTTTTCCGGCGGCACCTCGCAGCCCTGCCTTGGCTCCATCGTCGAGGCGCTGGCCAATACCGACCGTGACACTGGCCTTGATATCGCCGAGGTGCGCCGCATCTCCACCTATTGGGAAGGGGTGCGCCACCAGTATAGCGCCTTTGAATCCGGGTTGGAGGCGCCAGCATCCGAAGTGTACCTGCACGAAATGCCCGGCGGCCAGTTCACCAACCTCAAGGCCCAGGCCCGCGCCATCGGGCTGGAGGATCGCTGGCCGGAAGTGGCGCAGGCCTACGCCGACGCCAACCAGACCTTTGGCGATATCGTCAAGGTGACGCCTTCGTCCAAGGTTGTGGGCGACATGGCCCTGATGATGGTCTCGCAAAATCTGACCCGCGCCGAGGTGGAAGACCCCGCGGTCGAGGTTGCCTTCCCCGACTCGGTCGTTGACATGTTGCGCGGCAACCTCGGCCAACCCCCCGGCGGCTGGCCGGAAAAGATCACCCAAAAGGTGCTGAAGGGCGAAAAACCCTCGGTCGAGCGGCCCGGCAAGAACATGGCGCCGGTCGATCTTGACGCGGCACGGCAAAAGCTCAGCGCCGAGCTGGAAGGGTTCCGCGTCGATGACGAGGATCTGAACGGCTACCTCATGTATCCCAAGGTCTTTCTCGACTATATGGGCCGCCACCGCCAATATGGCCCGGTCCGCACCCTGCCGACCCGCACCTTCTTTTACGGCATGGGCCCGGGCGAGGAAATCTCGGTCGAGATTGATCCGGGCAAGACGCTGGAAGTGCGCCTGCAGGCGGTCGGCGAAACCGATGAAACCGGTGACGCCAAGGTGTTTTTCGAATTGAACGGCCAGCCGCGCGTCATCCGTGTGCCAAACCGTGCCGTCAAGGCCAAGACCATCAGCCGTCCGAAGGCCGAAGAGAGCAATCCCTGCCATATCGGCGCGCCGATGCCGGGTGTTGTAGCCTCTGTCGTGGTCACCGCTGGTCAAAAGGTCGCCGCCGGGGATCTGTTGCTGACGATCGAGGCGATGAAGATGGAAACCGGCATTCATGCCGACCGCGCCGGGGTGGTCAAGGCCCTGCATGTCGCCACCGGGGCCCAGATCGACGCCAAGGAACTGCTGATCGAGCTGGAAGGCTGATCCCCCCCGCCTGACCTGCCCCCCGCCCCACGATGGCGGGGGTTAAGAAAATCTTAGCCTGCCTTTTCTATGGTTGCCTCTGGGTGCCAAGGGTGAAAAATGCAGGATCAATCTCTCTCTCCTTTCGAAACTTTTCTGGTGCAGGATGTCATCCTGACCTTGGGCAATCTGCGCCAGTCCCTTCTGTGGCTTGACGATGAAAACAGCCTGACGCCCGCGGCCTACAAGGCCGGCATTCAAAGGCTGCACCACCAGCTTGGCCTTCTGGAAGATCGCGCGCGGGACGTGTGCCGGGCCCTGTCCCACCAACATGGTGACAGAGCCGATACCGGCCCGCTGCCCCTGCGGCTTGGTCCGGAATCGCGGATCGAACCGCTGGAGGATCGCAAAGCCATCTTCCGCAGTCGCCGCCACGCCTGAACCTCTCAGACCGCGACAGATGGCGCAGATGGCGTGACCAGATGGGCGCTGT
>JBARVM010000234.1:0-3248 GCA_049646265.1 Paracoccaceae bacterium | reverse complement strand
GTCCACGTCCACCTCGTTTAGCTGTTCCATAAAGGCCAGAACCGCCGAAAGCTCTGACGCGAGCATCGGCAGATCCTCTTCCTTCACCGCAATACGCGCCAATAGCGCCACCTTGCGTGCTGTATCGATGTCGATGGACATGCGTGCCACTCCGTCCTTGATCCGCGCAAGGGGTTTAGCGCCCCCGGCTGCGCAGGACAAGGGCGGACGGTGGGCTAATCGAAGGGCAATTCGGCGGGCAGTTCGGCGGGCTGTTCGCCCCCCTGCCCCCTCAAACTTCCAGCCAGAGAGTGACAGGACCCTGATTGGTCAGGCTGACATCCATGTCGGCACCGAATTCACCCGTGGCGACCTGCAGCCCATGACGGCGCAGTGCCTCGGCAAAGGCTTCGTAAAGGGCGCGGCCAAGTTCCGGCGGCGCGGCGGCGGAAAAGCCGGGGCGGTTGCCGCGTGAAGTGTCGGCGGCAAGGGTGAACTGGCTGACGACCAGCGCGGCATTGCCTGCCTCTGCCACCGCAAGGTTCATCTTGCCCGCCGCATCCTTGAAGATCCGCAGCTTGACCAACTTTTGGGCCAGCGCCTCTGCCTTGTCCCTATCGTCGCCCTGCATGGCGCAGACAAGGACCAGAAGGCCCGCGCCGATGGCGCCCACTTCGCGCCCCGCCACGCTGACCTGCGCCTGACTGACCCTTTGCACCAATGCTCTCATCGCCACACCTCTTCCTTCCAGGGCGGGTCGGCGCCCGCCCGTCCTACCGTTATGGCCGCCGCAGCGGCACCAAGGCCCATCGCGGCAGCAAGTGCTGCAAGGTCCAACCGCGCCAACGCCGCCCTTGTCAACATCCCCGCCGACCAAAGGCCCGCCAGAAGGCCCGCGTTGAATGTATCGCCCGCGCCGATCGTGTCCACCACCCTGACCGGAGGGGCGGGCTCATCATGCTCACCCGCGGCAGAATAGCCGCGCGCGCCTGCCGCCCCGTCGGTGATCACCACCAGCCGCGTGGCACCCCCCGCCGCCAACAGCCCGCGCGCCCAGCGGGCCTGATCCTGACGGTCGGCGCGACCGAAAAGCCAGTCCAGATCCTCTGTCGATAGTTTGACGATATCGGCCAGCGCCATCATCCGCGCCAGCCGCGCCCGGTAACGCGCCGCATCTTCCACAAGCGCCGGGCGGATATTGAGGTCAATCATCACCGGAAGATCGGCCACCTGACGGGCATTGGTCGCCAAAGCCTCGAATGCGGCACCGCAAGGGTCCGTGGCAAGGCCGATCCCGCCACAAAAGAGCGCGCGCACCGGGGGTTCGATGGGCGGAATATCGGCCGGGGTCAGCATCCGCGTTGCTGAATTTTCATCCTCAAAACGGTAGGTTGCGACACCATCCTTCATCTCGGCAAAGGCAAGGGTGGTCGGCCGTTCGCTGCGCGTCACCGCCTGGCAGTCAACCCCGGCGGCAGAGAGCGCAGACATAAGCCGCGCGCCCATCTGGTCACGGGATATGCCGCCCCAGAAGCCGGTCGGCACACCAAGACGGCCAAGCGCGATGGCGGTGTTGAAGACTGCGCCACCCGGCACGGGGCGAAAGGCCGTCTGGCCACCGGGCCCTTCCACCGGCAGCATGTCGATCAACGCCTCGCCCGCGCAGAGGATCATCGCGCCCTTTCCTTCCACCGCCGCCGCACCGGTCATGGCCGCCGCCCCGCCCCGGCAAGGCTCAGCTGCTGCCGCCGATCAGTTCGGCTGCTATCGCCTCCACGATCGGGCGCGCCTCGGCAAGGCTCATCCCCGGCCGCAGGCGCCGGTCGTAAAGGATACGCAACATCAGCTCATCCTGTGCGGTCAAAAGCGCGAATTCCTCGTTATCATTGAAGATCGTCGGGCGCGCACGCGGCACATCGTTGATCAGGCCCAGCCCTTGCGCAATCTCTTCATGAATGCAGGCGCGGCGCATGAGGCTGGGCAGTTCGGCGCGGATCAGCGCCAGCGACCGGTCGTAGGCAGAGGATTGGCCGGGCGAATAGCTGAAGACGGTGCAATAGATGTCGCGGCGCATGTCGCGGACCGAGCGTAGCGCCGCCGCCGATGTGCCCGGTGCAAAGGCAAGGATCCGCGCCCGGTTATCGCGCCGGTCCTGCGGGTTATGGATCAACACCAGAAAATTGGGATCCTCTGTCACCATGGTGATTGGCAGCCCGGTCAGCCGCGACAGGCGCTGCAGATAGCGGGCCATTTCCGCATCGTCGGCCTTGCGTTTGGCCAGGGGCACGCTCGGCCCATATTCGATCTGCAACCTTATGGGCCGGGACCAGCGATGCAGCCGCGCCTCGGCGCCGCCCTCGACCAGCTGGCCATTGCGGTCAGAGAATTCGTCGAAGAAGGCAACGGCAAGGAAGTTTTCCGCCAGATCGCGGCTGGTAAAGGGCGCGTCGGCGGGCCGGGTTTCGGTGCGCAACATGCCTTGCGACAGGTAGCTTGCCTGTATTTTCTGGTAATAGGCGATATCGGCAAGGGTGCGGGCATCTTCCGGCACCGGGATGGGGGTGGCGGTATCGGGGGCCGGCGGCGGCGATGCGGGCGCGTGTGGTGCAGTCATTTCGCAGGCCGACAGGAACGGCACCACAAGCAGCGGAACCCAGATCTGTTGCCGCCAGCCCGGCGACAGGGCCGCCAGCCTGCCGCTTATCCACCAGACGCTTTGACGGATCTTCATGCCTCAGCCTCGATTGCCCCCGCGCCCGCAGTCACCGCCACGGTGCCGAAAACGCTGCTCAATTCCAGCCAAAGGGTCGCATGATGGAGCGCTGTCGCCAAGGGGAAAGTAAGCATCCGCGCGCCCGATCAGCCTTTCGGGCGACGGCTCTTGCCCGCCGGTCCTGAGGTATGAGGACCAGAGGAGCGAGGGCCAGAGGAACGGGGGCCAGAGGGCCGCTTGTCATCCGCGCGCGGGCCGCCTGTTCGGGGACCACCGGAGGATTTGCCCCGTGCCCCATCCGCGGCTTTGCGAAATTCGCCTTTGCCCGTTGGTTTGCCTGCCGGTTTGCCCATTGGTTTGCCGCCAGTCCGGTCTTTGCGGTTCCGATCTTCGCCGGTCCGGTCGGGCCGGTCGGCGAATTTGCCCGGCGATCGGGACTTGCCCGCCGCGCCAGGTGCGCCCCTGTCGGTTCGCTCCTCCCGCGCTGGTCTGTCGCCGCGTTCGGGCCGGGGGCCCTTGCGGTCAGAGCGGTCCATGCGATCGGGACGTTCGGTAC
>JBARVM010000233.1:0-5367 GCA_049646265.1 Paracoccaceae bacterium | reverse complement strand
TTTTCGAGGCGGCAGCCCGTCATCTCAGCTTCAAGGCGGCGGCGGAAGAGGCGCGGATCACGCCTGCCGCTGTCAGCCAACGGATGCGGCAGCTGGAAGAACAGCTGGGACGGCCACTTTTCCGGCGCATGGTGCGGCAAGTGGTCTTGACGGCGGACGGCCAGCTTCTGGCGGCCCGGCTGAAGGCGCCCTTGGCCGGGATAGAGGCGGCGCTGGCCGCCTTTGCCGCTGAACCCGCCGAACGGCCGCTGGTCCTGTCAACCTCTGCCACCTTTGCCCATCAGTGCCTCTTTCCGGTTCTGACGCGCTATCACAGCAGCCACCCGGCGCAGCGGGTAAATGTGCTGGTCAATGACGCGCTTGCCGATTTTTCGCGTGACGGCGTGGATATTGCCGTGCGCCAGGGGCTTGGCCGCTATCCGGGGGCAGAGGCGGCGCTCTTGTTTGCGGGGCGTTATGTGGTGGTGGCCGCCCCCGATCTTTTGGCCGCAGATGGCGCGGGCACGGCCCCGGTGCCGCTGATCCATGCCATCTGGCCCGATCATTTTGCTGATGCGCCGATCTGGCCGCGCTGGATCGCGCGCTACGGGCTGCTGGCGCCGCAGGGCCGCGATATCATGGTGTCTTATGAATCCATGGCAATTCAGGCGGCTTTGGCCGGTCAGGGGTTGGCGCTGGTCCATCAGGCCTATGTGGCGGCGGATCTGGCGCGCGGCGCGCTGGTCCTGCCCTATGGGCCAGGGGCGGTTCTGCCAACCTCTGTCGGTCATTATCTGGTGCGCGCGCGCGGGCCTCTCTCGCCGCCGTTGCAGGGGCTTTGGCGCTGGATGATCGACAGCTTTGCCGAAAGCGGCGGCAGCCCCCCTACCGCCGCCGCTCCATAGCGCCTATCTTGAAGGGCAGAGAGGGCAGGTATTTGGCAGTGGGTGATCTTCTTGACGCGGTAGGCCGCAGGGTTGGCGCCGTCACCGGCGGGCAAGAGGTGGTGCGTCTTGGCGTCACCGGTCTGAGCCGCGCAGGAAAGACGGTGTTCATCACGGCGCTGGTTGCCAATCTTTTGGACCGCGCCCGCATGACCGGCCTGCGCGCCGAGGCAGAGGGGCGGATAGAGGCGGTGTTCCTGCAGCCCCAGCCAGACGACACTGTGCCGCGTTTTGACTTTGAGACCCATCTTGCCGCCTTGGGCGGGGCTGACGCCCATTGGCCCGAAAGCACCCGCGCGATCAGTGAGTTGCGCCTTTCCATCCGACTGGCGCCGCGCGGGCTGGTTGGGATGGTGCGTGGTGCGCGGGTTCTGCATCTTGATATCGTGGATTATCCGGGCGAATGGCTTCTCGATCTGGCGCTGATGGGCCGGAGCTATGACGATTGGTCGCGCGAAACGTTGGAGCGGATGCGCGACCGGGACGCGGGGCGCGATTATCTGGACGCTGTCGCCAAGGTCGATCCGGCGGCACGGCTGGAGGAGCCTGTGGCAAAAGCTCTTGCCGATCTTTACACCCGCTATCTGGCAGCGGCGCGTCAGGAAGGTTACAGCGACGCAACGCCGGGGCGGTTTCTTTTGCCTGGCGATCTGGCCGGATCGCCCGCCTTGACCTTTGCGCCGCTTGCGGCTGCGGCTTCGGCGGGGGGGCGCGGCAGCCTTGGCCGGGAATTTGCACGCCGTTATGGGGCCTACAAGGCGCAGGTGGTCACGCCCTTTTTCCGCGATCATTTCGCCCGGATCGACCGGCAGATCGTCTTGGCCGACCTGCTCGGGGCCATGCATGGCGGCCCCCGCGCGGTCGAGAATATGCGCCAGACGCTGGCGGCGATCCTTGCGGCATTTCGGCCGGGCAAAAGCGGCTGGCTGGCCAGCATTCTGGGGCGCCGCCGCATTGGGCGTATTCTTTTTGCGGCGACCAAGGCGGATCATCTGCATCATGGCCAGCACAAGCGGCTGACGGCGCTGATGGCGGCGCTGGTGCGCGAGGCGCGGGCGCGGGCCGATTTCGCCGGAGCAGAGACCGCCGCCATGGCCATCGCCAGCCTGCGCGTCACCAGCGAAGAGGTGCAGCAGATCAAGGGCAGGAAGGTCGATTGTGTGCGAGGACGGTTGGAGGATGGGCGCTATGCCGCCTTTCACCCCGGCGATATGCCCGACAATCCGGCCGAGATGATGAAGGCCGCAGAAGCAGGTGGTGCGGTCTGGCCCGAGGGTGACTATGCGCAGATGCGCTTTCTGCCGCCGTCAGAACCGCTGCGCGCGGGGGCGGGGCTGCCACATGTGCGGATCGACAAGGCCTTGGAGTTTCTTTTGGGTGACAGGTTGTAGCGATGGCAGAGACGAAGACCCAACGACAGGGCCCGCTGGTGATTGATGTCGAAGGCCCCGCAACCGGTGCCTTGGCGGATCTGTCCGACCAGCCGGACCTGCTTGCCCGGCGGGCCACGACCAAG
Organism: Paracoccaceae bacterium; assembly: GCA_049646265.1. Lineage (GTDB taxonomy): Bacteria > Pseudomonadota > Alphaproteobacteria > Rhodobacterales > Rhodobacteraceae > TMP-24. The sequence goes on along the minus strand of JBARVM010000233.1, from coordinate 2,928 downwards.
ACAGGGGGGCGGGGCCTCTGGCGCTGGTTTCTTGGGACGCTGCTGTCTTTGCTGCTGTTTCTTGCCGGTCTTTGGGCCTGGGACTTCGGCTGGGGGCTTTTGCAGTCCCGCCCGATCCTAGGGGCGATCGCCATGGGGCTGCTCGGGCTTGTCGCCCTGACAGGGCTGGTCCTGCTTTGGCAGGAATTTCGGGCGCTGGCGCGGCTCCGGCGGCTCGACCGGATCAGGCAGGGGGCCATGGCCGCCGTGCTGGCCGAGGATTTGCCCGGCGCGCGGGCAGCCACGGAAGAGATTGCCAGCCTTTATCGCGGGCGGACTGATCTGGCCTGGGCCGTGGCGCGCTTTGCAGAGCGGCAGGGGCAGGAGCTGGATGCGGGCACTCTCGTCACGCTGGCAGAGCGGGAATTGCTGGCGCCCCTGGATGCTGAGGCGCGCCGCATTGTCGAACAGGCGGCGCGGCAGGTTGCCGTGGTCACGGCAGTGGTGCCGCTGGCGCTGGCCGATGTGGCCGTGGCGCTTTTTGCCAACGTGCGGATGCTGCGACGGATTGCCGAACTCTACGGTGGCCGCGCCGGGCTGTTGGGCAGTTGGCGGCTGATGCGGGCAGTGATGCTGCATCTGGCCGCAACCGGTGCCATGGCGGTGGGGGACGATCTAATCCATTCGCTGGCGGGCGGCGGGCTTTTGTCGAAACTCTCGCGCCGCTTTGGCGAGGGGGTGGTGAACGGCGCCCTGACCGCCCGCGTCGGCATTGCGGCGATGGAAATGTGCCGCCCCTTGCCATTTGACAGCCTGCCGAAGCCGCGCGTGAGCAACCTGCTGCAGCGGGGTCTGACCGGGCTTTTTGGTTCGGGCGGCAAGGATGCGGGTCCCAAAGGGTAACGCCGCGCGCCCCGGGCCTATTTCTTCAAGGCAAGCACATAGATCGCGCCGCGCTGCTGCTCGATGTTGAGATCGTCCCAACGGATACCATCGCGGAACTCGTCTTGCAGGTTACGCTCCTCGCGATATTTCAGGGTCAGGTCGCGATTGTTGTGATCGATAAGATGCGTAACGCCGGTTTTCTGCAGATAGGGCAAAAGCGGTGCCTTTTCTTCAAGCAGGGTCAGAAACTCGCTGTCATCTACCAACCCGTCCAAATCGACGACCGGCCGCTGCAGGAAATAGCCAAGAAGCCCCGCGTTCCAGGCGGCGACAATGGCATTAGCGGGCAGGGTCTGGTTCAGCTCCTGCGTCAGCCTGTAGCGTGCGATAGCGTAGTTTTCCTCCCCCGGCACGCGGGCCAGGAAGGTCGTGGCGATAAGGGTGTAACAGGCGATCATCCCGGCGGCATAGCCCGCAGCACCCACCTTTCGGAGCAAGGCTGGCAGAATTTCCAGCACCATCATAAGCACGGCGGCACCCCAGATGAGCCAGGCCAGCAGATGCAAGCCGTAGTAATGGCGCGACACATGGGAAAAATCGGTCATCACCTTGACGGCGACGGCACTTTGCAAAGCTGCAAGAACCATCGTTGTCGCACAAAAGATCGCGATGCGGCCGAAGGATGAGTGCCAGCCCAGGCGAAGATGAATGTTGAGTACGCCGAACATCACCGAGCCTGCCGCAACCCCTGCGAGCAGCATATGCGGCAGTCTGGCAAGCGGACGAAACCCATCGCCGAGGCCGATGTCGGCGATATTCTCGGGCACAAGGCCCAGCACACCGACCATCTGGATCTTGATCCACATGCGGATCTCTTCGCTGAAAGCGACCGAGGCGCTCACATCCTCGAAAAAGCGATGACCGTAGAAATTTTTGACCTCGCCCGACAGGGGCAGGATGCTCCCCGTGGCAGAGAGGCTGACCGCGACATGTAGCAGTGCGCCAAGCAGGGGAATGATCGTCATGACGACTATTTGCCGCAAACCACGATCAGAGCGACGAAGAAAGACCGCAATTATCAGCCAGACCGCGACGGACAGGATAGCAGAATCGAGCCGGCACCAGAAATTCAGGGTCAAGAGGAGGCCAAGCAAGGCCGCACGTTCGAACCTCTCTTCGAGAAGGATTTGCCAGACGACGATGCCAATTCCAAGCAAGATCGCAAGATGTGCGGAAAACTCCATGCCCTGCAGTGTGTTCCATCGTTCGATCAGCACACCGGCAAGGAGAAAGAGGGCAATGTCGCCCAATGTGCTGGAATGAAGCCGTTTACAAAACCGGAACAAAAGCAAGCCAACCAGGCAATTGAGCGCGATGCAGGCAACGAGAACCAGGCGCAGGTAAAGTATGGGGTCGGAAACGGCATAGGCCAGCGGCACAAGCAAACCCATCCAAAGATATTGCACGCCGCTGGACTGGTGAATGCCATCAAAGGTCCATTGTCCGGTCGCGGCGATGTTTTGGGCGATCTTGAAATAATAGTAGGCGTCATCACGGGCAAAAACGGAATCAAGAAGGAATTCAACAGGTTGAAGCGAGGCGACGATTTGAAAGGCGATGGCGGCAACGAAGAAGATCAACCCGACATTTCTGGGCCAACCAGAGGATTCAAAAAATTTCGAAAGCACGTGCTTTCCTTTCAAAAGGCGACTTGAATGGCCGGGCTATTTTCACTGTTCGAGACTACAGGAACAGCCAGAGCTTGTCATCTGACGCACGGGCGCGGTCGTCGGCAGGACCGGTCGGGTAAAGCCCGCGATTGGAGGGGTGTCGGCGCGGAAATCCAGACTATCGCCAAGGCGTTTTTCGGCTAGAAAGAGGCAATTGGCGAGGAAAGGGGCGGGCAATGGGTCTGTTTGGCGTTGTGTCGGTGGTCTTGGTCGGTGTCGGAACCTTGATCCTGCCGCAGGCGGTGCCCTTGGTTCTGGTCGCCCTGTTGATTTTCGTGTTTAAATTGAAGGCAAGGGTTGCCCAGTTAGAGGGGCGGCTTGGTGGCGATACGGC
>JBARVM010000232.1:0-1816 GCA_049646265.1 Paracoccaceae bacterium | reverse complement strand
TGGTTTTGCCGTTCCGATGTTGCGGCCCTATCTGGCAGAGGCGCGGCGGGTCATCGCGCTGATGCCCGCGCCGCAAGGTGTCATGCCTTGGCCCGCCGGTTTGCCGAATGTCTCGGTGCTGAGCGAGGAGACGCGCTGGCCAATCGAGACGGGCATGATCGACCGGCTTTTGGTCATGCACGGGTTGGAAGCCTCGGACCATCCCGCGCAGCTTCTTGATGAATGCTGGCGGGTGTTGGGGCCGGGCGGGCGGGCCCTGTTCATCGTGCCTAACCGCAGCGGGCTTTGGGCACGCGCCGATGCAACGCCTTTTGGCTACGGCCGTCCCTATTCCATGCGGCAGTTGGACGCGATCCTGCGCCAACATAGTTTTTCGGCCGAACGCTACGAAACGGCGCTGTTTGCTCCGCCCTCTGTCCGACGCTTCTGGATGCGGACCGCACCAATGTGGGAAAGATTTGGGCACAGGGTGAAACGGTTCATGTCCGGCGGGGTGCTGATTATTGAAGTGTCCAAGCAGGTTCATGCCCCGATGCGCCCGGGTCTACGCGCAGTCGTGCGGCGCCCCTTGCGGGCACTTGACGGTCTGCCCAACCCTGCCGCCGAGCCGGTTTGACCTGCCATCGGCCATGCCGGGTGCGCTTGCTTGATTCCCCTTCGCAAGACCAAAGCGCTGCCACCTCTGGCGCGATTGAACCGCTGTTAGCGCTGCATTGGCGATCAGAGCGTCTTCTTCGCATCTTTAGATCAAAAACTTGCACTCTAGGCGGTTGCGAGGCGAAAGACGGTCTGCTACAGCAGCGCGGAATTAGCGTTCAGCCCCATGTCGGCGAACGCATGGAGATGCCCTGATCTGATGAAAATCGGATAGGGCGCAAACTATCGGAAGGGTGGACGTGTCCGAATCAGCTTCGACAGCTTCCGGGATCGCAGGACGCTATGCGTTGGCGGTTTTCGATCTCGTCAGGGAAGCCAAAGGCGTAAAAACGCTGGAGGCGGACGTGGCCGCGTTGGAAGGCGCATTGAACAGCAGCAGTGATTTCAGATCTCTGGTTGCATCGCCGGTCTATAGCCGGGACGAACAGGCTGCCGCCGTTGCGGCGATTGCCAAGAAAATGAAATTGTCTGCGGTCCTGACGAATACGCTCGGCCTTCTGGCCGCCAAGCGCCGTCTTTTCGTGCTGCCGGAACTTCTGACGGCGCTGACCGCGATGATCGCGGACGAAAAAGGCGAGGTTACCGCCGATGTGACCGCCCCGGCCGAACTGACCAAGACGCAGGCGACGAAACTCGCCGCTTCGCTGAAGAAGGTCTTCGCCAAGGACGTGAAACTGAATGTGGCTGTCGATGAAACGCTCATCGGTGGTCTTATTGTCAAAGTGGGCTCCAAGATGATCGACACGTCGATCCGTTCCAAGCTCGCATCCCTCCAGAATATCATGAAAGAGGTCGGATAAATGGGTATCCAAGCTGCTGAGATCTCTGCGATCCTCAAGGACCAGATCAAGAATTTTGGTCAAGAAGCAGAAGTCGCCGAAGTCGGCCGTGTGTTGAGCGTTGGTGACGGGATTGCCCGTGTCTACGGTCTGGATAACGTGCAGGCCGGTGAAATGGTCGAATTCCCCGGTGGCATTCAGGGTATGGCCCTGAACCTTGAAGCCGACAACGTCGGCGTCGTTATTTTCGGCTCTGACCGTGACATCAAAGAAGGTGACACCGTCAAGCGCACGAATTCGATCGTGGACGTGCCGATTGGTGATGAACTGCTGGGCCGTGTTGTGGACGGTCTGGGCAATCCGATTGACGGCAAAGGCCC
>JBARVM010000231.1:0-3571 GCA_049646265.1 Paracoccaceae bacterium | reverse complement strand
GGATACCGGCCCCGGCATCCCAGATCAGGCCCTGACCAAGATTTTCAAACGTTTCTACTCCGAACGGCCACCGGGGCAGTTCGGCGAACATTCCGGCCTTGGTCTGGCCATCTCCAAACAGATCATCGAGGCCCATGGCGGCGTCATCTGGGCTGAAAACATTCGCCCGACCGACGCCGACATCACCTCCGAGCCGCTTGGCGCGCGCTTTGTCGTCGGTTTGCCGGTGTGAGTGACGGCGCAATTTCCGGCCAAGTAATCCACGCGACCACCGTCGCCTGCCTTGGGCAAGGCGTCATTATCCTTGGCCCCTCGGGGTCGGGAAAATCCGGGCTGGCGCTGGGGCTCATGGCCTATGGGGCGACCCTTGTGGCGGATGACCAGACAGAGATCCAGCAGCGCGACGGCAGGCTTTGGGCGACCGCACCGGCGCCGCTGCGCGGCATGATCGAGGCGCGCGGCATAGGCATCCTGTCGGCGGAACCGGCAGCGGGGGTTACCCTTTCCCTTGCCATCGATCTTGGCCGGGCAGAAACCGAACGCCTGCCCCCCTTGCGCAACATTACCCTGTTTGATCACCCCCTGCCCTGCCTTTACAAGGTTACAGCGCCACATTTTTCGGCAATGATCTTGCAGTATCTTAAGGCTGGACGTTTCTCCTGATGGGGCAGAAGGCACAGACATGACCGCTCAAACCGACACCAAGGATGGGGGCAAGTCCCATCGTATCGTGCTGGTCACCGGGCCCTCGGGCGCCGGACGGGCTACAGCGATCCATGCGCTGGAAGATCTGGGGTATGAGCCGATCGACAATCTGCCGCTCAGCCTTGTGCCGCGCCTGTTCGATGGGCCGCCGCTCGGCCGCCCCGTCGCCCTTGGCATCGACGTCCGCAACCGCGACTTTTCGGCCGCCGGCCTTGTCGAACTGATCGACGATCTGACCGCCCGCCCGGAGGTGGAGGCGGAATTGCTGTTTCTTGACTGCCAACCGGGCATCCTGCTTCGGCGGTTTTCAGAAACGCGCCGACGCCATCCGTTTTTCGCCGCCAGCACCACCGAAGAGGCTTTGGCAAGCGAAATTGACCTTTTGATACCCATCCGTGCCCGTGCCGACATTCTGATCGACACGTCAGACCTGTCACCCCATGATCTCAAAGCCGAAATCGCCCGCTGGATTGGTACGGATTCTGCCGAACGAATTTCGGTGGCCGTCCACTCCTTTTCCTACAAACGCGGCATTCCACGCGGCCTTGATATGATGTTCGACTGCCGCTTTCTGCAGAACCCCTATTGGGAGGCCGCCCTGCGAGCGCTTGATGGCAGGGACGCGGCAGTGGCGGATTACGTTACGTCAGATCCGCTTTACTCTGGCTTTTTCGAAAAAACGCGCGATCTACTATTGTTCCTGCTGCCGGCGCACGTTGACGAGGGTAAAAGCCATATCTCCATCGGCTTCGGCTGTACGGGCGGTCAGCACCGCTCTGTCCTCGTGGCAGAAAATATGGCCAAAGCGCTTGCAGCCGCAGGCTGGCAGGTGTCTATAAGGCACAGGGAACTAGAACGTCGGATGGCGGCAGGGGCATCCAGAAACCTTCAGGGTGATAGGGTTTGATCGGAATAGTGATTGTCGCACACGGCGGCCTGGCAAGAGAATATCTGCATGCTGTCGAACACGTGGTTGGCCCGCAGACGGGTATCCGCGCCATCACGATAGAGGAAGAGCATGATCGCGCCCGCAAGCAGGCAGAGATCTGCGAAGCGGTTGATGCGGTCGACGAAGGCGAAGGTGTCGTCGTGGTCACCGACATGTTCGGCGGATCACCGTCGAACCTGTCGCTCAAGGCCTGCGCGCGGACCGATCGGCAGATCATCTATGGCGCCAATCTTCCGATGCTGATCAAACTGGCCAAGTCCCGGCGCCTCACGGTGCCACAAGCCGTCGCCTCGGCGCTGGAGGCGGGGCGAAAATATATCAACAGCTATGTTGGATCGGGGCAGGGTAACCAATGAGCATAGAGCTGAAGATCATCAATGAAAAAGGTCTGCACGCCCGGGCATCGGCCAAGTTCGTCGAGCTGGTGGAGGCGCATGACGCCTCGGCCACCGTCGAAAAGGATGGCATGAGCGTTTCTGGGGATTCGATCATGGGCCTTCTTATGCTGGGCGCATCGAAAGGCACCTACATAACCGTCGAGACAAGTGGTAATCAGGCAGCAGAGCTGCAAAGCGCGATCGTAGCGCTTGTAGGAGATTACTTCGGCGAAGGCTGTTAACCTTGCCACCGGCCTTTTGGGGGCGAGAAGAATGACTGAAAAAAGTGATGCAGAGATCCGCGCGGACAAGCCGTATGAAATGCGCCGCCTGTCCTATGCGGGTACTTTTACCAATCCTTACAAGGCCGGCGCGATCCGGACCATCGAATGGCTGACCGGCAAACTGACCCTTTTGCGCCTGATCCGGCAATTCGAAAAGACCGGTGCACCCTTTGGCCCGCCTTTCTGGCCGAAGGCGATCCGCCATATGGGCATCCGCATCGACACGCCTGAAGAAGAGATTCGCCGTATTCCCGCCAGCGGCCCGGTGGTCGTGGTCGCCAACCATCCGCATGGTTTGGTCGATGGCATGGTGATGGCAGAGATCGTCTGCCGGGTTCGCCCCGATTTCAAGATTCTCACCCGCTCGTTGCTGACCGGCATTCCGGAGGTCGAGCAATTCATGATCCCCGTCCCCTTCCCGCATGAGGAGAATGCCCGCGAACTGGGCCTGACCATGCGCGAAGATACGATGGAACATCTCAAGGCGGGCGGGGTCATCATCCTCTTCCCGGCGGGAAAGGTCGCCTGTTCAGAAAGCTGGTTCGGCCCGGCGATAGAGGCGGAATGGAACCTCTTTACCCACAAGATGATCCAGAAAAGCGGCGCGGTGATCGTGCCCATGCATTTTTCCGGCCAGAACAGCCGCATGTATCAGATCGCCAACAAGCTTTCCTCGACCCTCCGGCAGGGACTATTGCTGCACGAAATCAAACGTGCCCTGTTCAAGCCCCAGCGCCCTTATATCGGCCTGCCAATAGCCGCCTCGGCGCTCGATCAATGGGAAGGCAACCCGCGCGGCTTTCTGGCCTGGCTGCGTGACCATACGCTGCAACTGGGAAACAAATAGCGCCTGTCGTAGTGCGGCCCCACCTATCGTGTCGGCACCGGCACCTCGCCCCGGTAATCATAAAAGCCACGTTCGCTTTTGCGGCCGAGCCAGCCTGCCTCTACATATTTGGTCAAAAGGGGGCAGGGGCGGTATTTCGTGTCCGCCAGCCCCTCATGCAGCACATTCATGATCGCAAGGCAGGTATCGAGCCCGATGAAATCGGCCAGTTCCAGCGGCCCCATCGGGTGGTTGGCGCCCAGCTTCATCGACTCGTCGATGGACTTGACTGACCCCACCCCTTCGTAAAGCGTATAGACCGCCTCGTTGATCATCGGCATCAGGATGCGGTTGACGATGAAAGCGGGGAAGTCCTCGGCGCTGGCGGCGGTCTTGCCCAGCTTTTCAACCACGCCGACCAGCGTCTGAT
>JBARVM010000230.1:0-2358 GCA_049646265.1 Paracoccaceae bacterium | reverse complement strand
ATATCGCACTGCATGACAAAGAGATGCCATACGTTTCGATCACCCACAAGAAAAAAGGGGGCAAGATACCCCCTTTTCCACATTTCCGATTATCCGTTACGTCAGGCAGACTTAGCTGGCGCGGCGTGCACGGCGCAGCGCACCCAGACCGGCGAGCCCGGCAACCATCAGAAAGCCTGCGGCCGGAACCGGAACCGGTGACGGGTTCTGCGTACCGCCACCAACGCGCGTACCCGTGGTGCCACCGCTAGGCGTCGACGGGAAAACGGGCGCCCATGGGCCATTGGCGATCGCGGCCAGCCACTGGTCGGACAGACGACGCACTTTCTTGTTCGTGCGGCCTGCAACAAAATTGCCGCTGGTCAGATCAAGAACACTGGCGCCATCGCCAACTATTTCCTGAACCGACAGCTGGAAGGCCTTGGCCTGAATACCTTTGCGCACCATGGTCAGCGCATTATCGACCAGCGCCTGCAGGCGCGCCTGCGACACCGGATCAAGCGCACCACTATTGAGGAACGAACTCGCCATAGCCAGCGAACCGGCGGCATTGTTCCCAAAGCGCGGCGATTGGGCGCGACCGGTCTGACCAGCCCCGCCTGCCGACGAAAAGAGCGTTACTTGCGCACGTTCACTACGAACCGTTGCGGCAGACGTAGCGCCGGCCACCCCAACAACAAGTGCCGAAGAAATCAGTACCGTTTTTACCAAATTACGCATTTTCGTTCCTTGCAAATTCTTAACGGTCAAAATGCCTTATTGCGTCAAAAGTGTCAATCTTGCCCTGCCAGTGCCTAACTTCCGCCTCAATGGTCTGGGCGCACCTTCAAGCGCCAAATCAGGGGCAAAGCAAAAGCAGATTGCAACTCAATCTTTGGTTTAGGAGGAATAGGGCCATCCATTGGGACTTATTTGGCTAATTTACACCAATTGCACACAATTCCAGGACAATTCCTGCACTGCCACGAATCCATTATAGCAGTTTAGGAAACAGTTTCTTTCAGTTTTCGCCGCAAAATTCGACTCAGTCAGCCAATCCCCTGCCCCGCAACAGCGAATCGATCCCCGGCATCCGCCCGCGAAACTTGACGAAAATGTGACCGGCATCCTCTGAACCGCCAGCCGACAGGATGCAATCTTCGAGCCGCGCTGCCACCGCCCGGTCAAAGGGCCCACCCGCCTCGGTAAAGGCGTCGAAAGCGTCGGCATCCATCACCTCGGACCAAAGATAGCTGTAATAACCTGACGAATAGCCATCGCCGGAAAAGACATGGGCGAAGTGCGGCGTGGCATGGCGCATGCCGATGGCGTGGGGCAAGCCAAGCCCCTGCAGGACCCGCGCCTCGCGCGCCATCAGCGCCGCGGCACCGCCCCCTTCACCGCCGTCAGGCGCGCTGCCGTCATGCAGCTCCAGATCGACAAAGGCAGAGGCGAGATATTCCACCGTTGCAAATCCCTGATCGAAATTTCGCGCCGCCAGCAGGCGCTGCAGCAGATCCGCCGGAATAGGTTCGCCGGTTTCATGATGACGGGCATGTTTTTCCAGCACTTCGGGCACTTCCAGCCAATGTTCGAAAAGCTGGCTGGGCAGTTCAACGAAGTCGCGCGCCACCGAGGTGCCGGAAACCGAAGGGTAGGTCACATCCGACAGCATCCCATGCAGCGCCTGGCCAAATTCGTGAAAAAGCGTGCGCGCGTCATCATAGGACAAAAGCGCCGGTGCCCCACCGTCAGGCTTGGCGAAATTGCAGCTGTTGGTCACGATCGGCCGCACCTCGCCCGCCAACTTGTGTTGGGCGCGCAAGCAGGACATCCAGGCGCCGGACCTTTTCGAGGGCCGGGCAAAATAGTCTCCGACAAAAAGGGCGATATGTTTGCCCGCGCGCGTCACCTCCCAGACCCGCGCATCCGGATGGGCTGCTGGCAGATCAAGCACCTGGAAACTCAGACCAAAGAGCCGCCCCGCACAGTCAAAGGCCGCACCCAGCATCGCCTCCAGCGACAGGTAGGGTTTCAGCGCCGCCTCGTCGAACGCATGGTCCTGCCGTCGCCGCGCTTCGGCGTAATAGCGCCAGTCCCAGGGTTCAAAAGCGCCGTTTACCCCGTCCGCCCGCAGCCTTTGGGCAAGGATCGCCTGATCCGCCTCTGCCCGGGCGCGGGCGGGTTCCCATACTCTTTGCAACAGATCGCGCACCGCCTGTGGCGTACCGGCTATCTCTGCCTCCAGCTTATAGCTGGCAAAGTTCGGATAGCCGAGAAGCTGCGCCCGTTCCTGCCTGAGAGCGAGGATTTCGGCAGCAATGGCGCGGTTGTCGGTGACACCGCCTGTCTGTCCGCGCGCCACCCAGGCCCGATAGG
>JBARVM010000229.1:0-1617 GCA_049646265.1 Paracoccaceae bacterium | reverse complement strand
GTGGCTCATCATGGTCATGCCGTCGGTTCCCATGTTCATGCCTGAATGGTCCATCCCTGCCATATTGTCGGTCTGGGCATAGACATAGCTTCCTGCGGCCAGCACGGCGGCCAACACGGCAGCGGTTACGATCTTCTTCATTTCGTTTTCTTTCTGTTATTTTCTGAACTTTGTCTTCAAGGCCCGGCTAGCGCGATCATGCAGGCGCATAGCCAACTTCGGTCAAGGCGGTGACCAACTGGTCGCGCGGGGCGGACGATTTGACATCGACTTTGTGGGTGGACGGGTCGGCCTTCACCTCGGCGGCCGGATCGACTGACTGGATTGCCTTGGTCACGCTGCGTGCACAGCCACCACAGGTCATGTTTTCAATATGGAACTGCATGAGTACATCCTTCTGGGTTCAATCTCATGCATCAGCATATGGGGCTTCCCATCGTTGTAAGGTCAAGAGCACAAACCCGTGAAGGGTCAATCAAAATCAACCCTTGACCTTACCATCATGGGAAGCCCTACCTCGGACAGCGGAAACATATGCCGAAGGAGTTCCGCCGTGAAACTGCAGGCGAAAACACAGCCAACCGCCGTGGCTGGAAAGATCGTTCTCGACGTCGAGGGCATGACCTGCGCTTCTTGCGTCGGCCGTGTCGAGCGCGCCCTGAAAGCAGTGCCCGGTGTTCAGTCGGCGTCGGTCAACCTCGCTACCGAAAGGGCAGAGGTGAACGGCGCAGCCGTTGACCGTGCGTTGCTCGTCAAGGCTGTCGAGGATGCGGGCTACGACGTTGCCTCCCGCCCTGTCGATCTGCAGATCGAGGGCATGACATGCGCGTCTTGCGTCGCCCGGGTGGAACGTGCGCTGACATCCGTTTCCGGGGTAACAAAAGCTTCAGTCAATCTTGCAACCGAGCGGGCGCATGTGATCGGACAGGCCGACCCAGCCGCCCTGATCCGTGCCATCGAAGATGCAGGCTATGATGCGCGACTGGCCGTGTCCGCCGACGATCTGTCGGAGGAGGCCACCTTACGAAAGGCTGCCGAGGAAAGCGCCCTGAAGCGGGATCTGCGGATCGCGGCCGCGCTGACTCTGCCGGTGTTTGTGCTGGAGATGGGATCGCACCTGTTCACCTGGGTGCATATGGCGGTGATGAATACGATCGGCATGCAGAACAGCTGGTATCTACAGTTCGCCCTGACGACAGCGGTTCTCTTTGGCCCGGGCCTGCGCTTTTTTGCCAAGGGCCTGCCCGCGCTGGCGCGGCTTGCCCCGGACATGAACAGCCTTGTCGCGGTCGGCACCTCAGCCGCCTATGGCTACTCGCTGGTGGCGACCTTTGCCCCCGCGTTCCTGCCACCAGGCACGGTGAACGTCTACTACGAGGCGGCGGCCGTCATCGTGACGCTGATCCTGCTTGGCCGCACGCTCGAAGCGCGGGCCAAGGGGCGAACCTCTGAGGCGATCAAGCGTCTGGTCGGATTGCAGGCCAAGACGGCGCGGGTTTTCCGAGATGGTGCTGTGGTCGAGTTGCCGATTGCCGAGGTCCGTCCGTCCGATCTGGTCGAGGTGCGCCCCGGTGAAAGGGTGCCGGTCGACGGTGAAGTGACCGAAGGGGCCAGTTG
>JBARVM010000228.1:0-2464 GCA_049646265.1 Paracoccaceae bacterium | reverse complement strand
GGATGACTGGTAGCGCGCCACGTCGCCCGTCACCTCGACGCTGTCGGCGTCAAAACAAAGGAACAGGCCGCCCGACCAGCGCTGGCACATGCGGCAGTGGCAGGCACCGATCCGGTGGTCAGCATTGCTGACCCTGAGGCGCACGGCACCGCAGAGGCACTGTCCCTCGATCATGGGGCGGCCCCCCCGACGGAATAGCTGGCGGGGTGCAGCGTGGCACCTTCGGCGCGCGTCACCATCATGTCGCAGCCGAATTGCGGCCGGGTCGACAGAAAACCCGGATCGTCCGGAAAGGCAAAGTCCATCGGTCGGCTGTTGCTATCTTCGATGTCGCCGAAGGCATTTTCGAAATGATCCGTGTCGGAAAAGAAAATACGCCAGTCGCGGCTGATCAGCTGGTTGCCGCTGCGGCGATGCAGAAAGGTTCCGTCGGCGGCAAAGCTTTCGACCGAGAACTCGGTCTGGTCAAAGCTGATCCCGTCGATGGTGATGCTTTTGCCGGTCAGCCGGTCAAAACCGGCATAGCGGCGCTTTTCACCCGTTGCGCTGACGGTGGTGAAATCGAATGTATCGACCTCCTGCGCAAGCAATTCGGAGAAATTGGCCGGGTCCACCTCTTCTGCCAGCGCATCGCTGTCGGGGGTGATCAGATCGTGGCTTTCCATCCAGCGGGTCTGATAGTCGATGCGGGACATGTAATAGGGCCCATCGGGTCCGGCATAGACCGCCCACTGGTCGCCTTCCGCATCGGCATTGCAGCGGTAGTGGTAGGAAATCTGGCAATCCGAATGCTGAACGGTCACATAGGCGGTGCAGCCCTGAGGCGGCTGGAATTTCGTGGCCGCCGCCAGGGGAAATGGCGCGATCAGGGCCGTCAGGGCCACAGGCAGTATCAGTTTCATCCTGCTGTCCTTTCCTTGGCTTTCCATACCCTCCGCCAGCTGGCGGATGGCAGCGGGCTATTCGGCGGCGATGCGCGCGTCTTCCTGATCGAGATAGGTGAGGATGCTGTCGGCGGCTTCGCGGCCATCGCGGATCGCCCAGACGACAAGGCTTGCGCCGCGCACGATATCGCCCACGGCATAGACGCCGGGCAGGTCGGTCGCATGGGTGCCATAGGCGGCCTTTATCGTGCCCCAGCGGGTTACCGGAAGGTCCGGCGCGCCCCACAGGGTCGGCAGATCTTCAGGCTCAAACCCAAGGGCCTGGATCACAAGATCGGCGGGCTCGTCCCAATCCGCGCCCGCGATCAGTTCTGGTGCCTGACGGCCGCTGGCATCCGGCGCGCCAAGGCGCATCTTGCGGACCGTGACGCCGGTGACGCGGTCTTCGCCCAAAAATGCGCCGGGTGCGGCGAGCCAGACAAATTCCACCCCCTCTTCCTCGGCATTCTGCACCTCGCGCTGGCTGCCGGGCATGTTGGCCCTGTCGCGGCGGTAAAGACATTTGACCGATTGCGCGCCCTGACGGATGGCGGTGCGCACACAATCCATTGCCGTGTCGCCGCCACCGATGACCACCACGCGCTTGCCGCTGGCGTTGAGGATGCCATTTTCATAATCCGCCACCTCATCCCCGAAACCGACGCGGTTGGAGGCGGTCAGATAGTCGATTGCCCGGACGATACCGGCCTTGTCTGCGCCCTCGCCCCCCAGCTCTCTGGTCTTGTAGACGCCGGTGGCGATGACGACGGCATCATGTTTGCCACGGATCGCGTCAAAGGACAGATCCTCCCCCACCCGGCAATTCAGCACGAACTGGACGCCCGCCGCCTCCAGCAAGGCGATGCGGCGCATGACCACCTCTTTCTCCAGCTTGAAGCCGGGGATGCCATAGGTCAAAAGCCCGCCTGCCCGGTCATAGCAATCGTAGATGGTGACCTGCACGCCCGCCCGGCGCAGCCTTTCGGCGGCGGCGAGCCCGCCGGGTCCGGCGCCGATGACCCCCACGGTTTCGCTGCGTTCGCTGGCGGCGCTGATCGGCTGGACCCAGCCTTCTTCCCAGGCGGTATCGGTCAGGTATTTTTCCACCGCGCCGATGGTCACGGTGCCATGGCCAGATTGCTCGATAACACAGTTGCCTTCGCAGAGCCGGTCTTGCGGGCAGATGCGGCCGCAGATTTCGGGAAATGTATTGGTGGCCTGCGACAGTTCATAAGCCTCTTGCAGGCGACCCGCGGCGGTCAGCCGCAGCCAGTCCGGGATATTGTTGTGCAAAGGGCAGTGGGTCTGGCAATAGGGCACGCCACACTGGCTGCAACGCGCGGCCTGTTCGCCAGCCTTTTGCGCGGCAAACTGGCAGTAAATCTCGCCGAAGTCCTGCGCGCGTTCCGATACCGCACGTTTTTCCGGCATCTCCTTGCCGTAAGCGATGAAGCGCAGCATCTTTTCTTGGGCCATCAGACAGGACTCCTTGCGGTGTCCGACTGTGCTAGCGCCTATCTGATCGAAATAAAAGTCAGTAC
>JBARVM010000227.1:0-15163 GCA_049646265.1 Paracoccaceae bacterium | reverse complement strand
GCTCTGATAGCGCTCCAGCACATCGGCAGCACCAATATCTTCGCCGCGCCGCGCCGCCGCTACCAGCGTTTCAGCCAAAGCGGCCACGTCACGCAGGCCAAGGTTCAGCCCCTGCCCCGCGATCGGATGCACGCCATGCGCCGCATCCCCGACCAGCGCCAGACGGGGGGCGACGTAGCTGTCGGCGAGCGAAAGGGTCAAAGGATAGCTGAAACGCGGCCCGGCACGGTTGATCTTGCCCAGATAATCGCCAAAACGCGGCCGCAGCACATCCAGAAAATCCGCATCAGGCAGGGCCGCAATGGCCTTTGCATTCGCCTCGCTCTCGCTCCAGACGATGGAAGAGCGGTTGCCGGTCAGCGGCAAAATAGCCAGCGGCCCGGTCGGCATGAAAAACTGCTGGGCTATGCCATCATGCGGCTTTTCATGGGCAATGGCGCAGACAAGCGCTGTTTGCCCATAGGAATGGCCGCTGCGTGATATCCCTGCCCGCGCGGCCGTGGGCGAGGCGCGGCCATCGCAGGCCACAAGCACCCGCGCCGCAAGGCTGGTACCATCGGCTAGCGTGACCTGCGCACCCGCCGCATGCGCCACATGATCTGTCACCGTGCTGCCCGCCAGATGGGTCAGCCCCGGGGTCTTGGCCATCCGCTCGGCAAAGGCCGCGTAAAGATGACGATCCTCCACCATGAAGCCCATAGGGCCTTCTTCGATCTCGTCGCTGTCAAAGGCCAGATGCAGCCGCGAGGGGCCTTCGCCCGCACGCCCGTCGCTGGCCTTGATCTGCAGAATGGGCTGGATATCGGCGGCCAAGAGCGGCCAGACATCGATGGCCTGCAACAGGCGGCGCGAGGCGATCGCCAGCGCATAGGCCCGCCCGTCAAACGCGGCCTTGGCCCGGGCGCGGGGCGGTTGCGCGTCGATGACTGTCACGCGTAGACCGGCACGGGCCAGCGCCAGCCCAAGGGCAGGCCCGTTCAGCCCGCCACCAATGACGATCACATCCTGCTTCTCTTTCATGCGCCCTTTATGGCCCAGCGCGGCCCGGATTGTCCATCAGATCCCACCGCCAGTGTCGGCGACCGGTTGCCGCAAAGAACGCGGACGAACAAAGGGGCAAAGTGAATTGCCGCAGCCGGGTAAAAGCAATAAAGCCGGGGGATGGCTATCCTGCATTTAGGCAAGGGGCGCATGCCGCAGACGCTTCGAAATAGATTTTGCTGGAACCCGGAAAGCCGTATCCTTTTCGGCGGGCAGGCGGGCGGCAACCTTGATCGGACCCTAGCCGCCCTGCGTCAGGTAATCGACGCGGGCACCGATTTCGGCCTTGGCCCCGATGGCCAACCCCGCCCCTTGCCCGCGCGCCCCTCCGGCCCCTATTTCCAGACACTCTCCGGCGGCTCTACCGCTGCACCAAAGATCATCCGGCGCAGCCAGCAGTCATGGATCGCCAGTTTCACCGAAAATACCCGTCTGTTCGACCTGAGCAGCGCTGACTGCTATGCGGTTCTCGGCAAGCCGGTCCATTCTTTGGCGCTTTACGCGATGCTGGAGGCGCTGCATCTTGGCGCGGACCTGCTTCTTTTGGCCGATCAGCGTCCTGACAGGCAGGCGGTGGCGATGGCTGCCCAAGGTGCCAGCATACTTTATGTCACGCCTGCGCAATTGCGGCAGCTTTGCCGTCAGGGGGTAAATATGCCCACCTTGCGCCATATCCTTTGTGGCGGCGGCATGCTTGGCGCCGATGTGCGGCGGCTGGCTCTGGCATGCTGCCCCAACGCTACATTGACCGAATTCTACGGCGCCGCCGAGACCAGCTTTGTCACGCTCTCGGATGCAGGAACGCCGCTAGGGTCGGTCGGCCGCGCCTATCCCCACGTGCAGGTCCAAATACAGGCTGGGGGAGAGGTTTGGGTCAAAAGCCCCTATCTCTTTGATGATTACGCTGAGGGTGGCTGCGGGCAGGCGACACGCGATCATGACGGCTTTCTGACCGTCGGTGAAGTGGGTTACCTTGACGATCAGGGCTATCTTTTCCTCGAAGGCCGCAAAGACCGCATGGTAACCATCGCTGACCAGAATGTCTTTCCCGAGCAGGCAGAGGCGTTCCTCGCCTCTGACCGGCAAGTTGGGCAGGTTGCGGTTCTACCTGTCTTCGATGCCAGACGCGGAAACATTCTGTGTGCCATCCTTTCGGGGCCTGAAGATGCGGCGCTGGCGGCGCGGCTTTTGGCGGCCAGCCGTGCCAGCCTTGGGCCGTTGCGCGCGCCAAGACATCTGCTTTTTTGCGCCGAATTTCCCGTGCTCGCCTCGGGCAAACCCGATCTGCGCGCCTTGGCGGTCTGGCTGGAGGGGCGGCTGTGACCGGGGTCGTTATCGCCGCTGCTGCCCGAACCGCTGTCGCACCGCGTGGCGGCGCCTTTGCGGCGGTCGAATTGCAGGATCTGGCCGCCCCGGTCATTCGTCGTCTGCTGGCCATGGCAGGCTTGGCAGAATCGGCGGTCGACGAGTTGGTCCTAGGCAATGCGCTGGGCGCTGGCGGCAACCCGGCGCGACTGGCTGCCCTGGCCGCTGGTCTGCCCGAAAGGGTGGCCGGCCTGACCATCGACCGGCAATGCTGCAGCGGCCTTGACGCGCTGAAAATCGGCGCGGCGATGATCGGCGCGGGGCAGGCAGATATTGTCATTGCCGGGGGCGCAGAAAGCTATTCGCGCAGGCCGTTGCGCTACCGCACCTTTGCCGATGGCGCGCCGCCCCTGGCCTATGACCGGCCCGCCTTTTCGCCATGGTCCGATCGCGATCCCGATCTGGCCGTCGCCGCCGATGCGCTGGCGCGTGATCTCAGTATCAGCCGCGCTGCGCAAGATCAGTGGGCCATCGGCAGCCACGCAAAGGCCCGCGCCGCACAAACCCGTCTTGGCGCGGAAATCGTTCCGGTTTGCGGATTGTCCCATGACCCATTCGCCCGCGATCTCACCCCCCGCCTTTGCGCACGCGCTGCCGCCATTTCCGGGAATGTGACTGCCGCCAACACCGCCGTCGCTGCCGATGCAGCGGCCTTTTGCTTGATGATGTCAACCGCCACCGCGCTGCGGCTGGCCATCCCGGCAGTCGCGTTTGTCGGTTGCGCAACAGTGGGCGACCGGCCGGAATGCCCCGGCCTGGCCCCGGTCGCCGCGATCAAAGAAGTCTTGGGCCGGACGGGCCTTTGCCCAGGCGATCTGGCCGTCGCAGAGGTGATGGAGGCTTATGCAGCCCAGGCCATCGCCTGTGTCGAGGGGGCCGGTCTTGACGCGGCACAGGTCAATCTTGGCGGTGGTGCGTTGGCACGTGGCCACCCGATAGGCGCGTCAGGCGCAGTGAACGCCGTTCGGCTTTTTCATGAACTACGCGCCAGACCCGGCGCCTACGGGTTGGCCGCAATTGCCGCAGCGGGTGGGCTTGGCTCGGCGTTCATTCTGCGTGGCTAACTGCCCTCGAACCCGGCAAAAGTCGCATAGACCTCCAACGGGTCTCGATCGGTCCTGAAGTGATTGACGGGCGCGTTTGGGTCCGCCCGGCCAATGGCCATTCCGCAAACCACCTGCTCTGCCTCTGGCAGTGCCAGATGGGCCTGCACCACATCGGCGTGATTGGCGAGCGCACCGATGCCGCAGCTTGCATAACCCATATCCTCTGCCGCGATCTGCAGGGCCATCAGGGCCATCCCCAGATCCATGAAACAGCCTTTGCCCATGTCGCGCTGGATGGTCACCACCACCCCGACCGGCGCGTCGAAGAAACGGTAGTTGCGGCGAAACTGCCGCCTACGGCCCTCCAGATCGCGGCGGTCGATTCCGAGCGCGGAATATAGCGCATAGCCCGCCGCGCGCTGCCGCGCCTTCAACTCCGGCCCCATCGGGTTTGGAAAATAGCTGTATTCCGCAACTGTCGGACGGCCCGCATCGCTGGCGGCAACCAGCGCGGCGCAAAGATCGGCAAGGGGGGCGCCAGTCAGCGCATGAAACCGACCCGGTTGCAGGTTCGCACCACTCGGCGCCAGCCTGGCCGCGCGCAAAAGTCTTTCGACATCCGGGCGCGGCACTGGATCCGGCAAGAAGCCCCGAACAGACCGGCGCGTGGCAAGGAGCTGTTCAAGGCGCCCTGTCATGCGCGCGACAGAACGCTTGCTGGCCGGGCGCGGGCAAGTGCCGAGGTAATCATCCCCGCCACTGCCGCCTTGAGAATATCGCCCGGCACAAAGGCAACGACCAGCGCCGCCGCTTCTGCCGTGGTTTTACCCAGAACGACAGACAGGCCCGCGATCCCGAAAATATACAAAACGCCGATCCCGCCGATCAGGGCCGCAACGCCAGCGACCAGCGAGAGCGGCGCAGAACGCCAGCGTTCAACAATCAGGCCGGTCACAAAGGCAGCGACTGGAAAGCCGATCAGGAAGCCGACCGTGGGAGAGGCAAAAACGCCAACCCCGCCACGCCCACCCGCCAGCAATGGCAAACCAAGCGCCACCAGCGCCAGAAACAATAGAACCGCAAGCGCGCCGCGTTTGGCCCCCAGAACCGTGCCGCACAGCATGACCCCAAGACTTTGCGCGGTGACCGGCACACCAAAGGGCAAGGCAATCTGCGGGATCAGGCCCAAGGCCGCTATCAGAGCTGCAAACAGTGCAACAAGTGCCAGATTCCGTTCCATCGTTCTTCGCCCCTTTTCCTCTTAGCGGATGATTCCGCCACGCGCCTTCAAAGCCTCGGCGACATGTTCCGCGTCATCTATCGCCAAAAGCGTCATCGGCAAAATGATTCTCCATGACAGGCGCCGCGACGAACGGGCGCGCCAGGATTGCGCCAGCTGTCCGCCCTTTTGCGCAAGAGACGGAGTGAAACGTACCACCAGCGCCAGCGCCATCACAAAGGCACCGGTTGGCAGGCCAATATGGCGAAAGGGCGCCAGAAGGCTACTCATCACCGCGACCATATCGGCTAGACGAGTGGTCATGGTCACCAGATTGGCCAGGCCAACCGCCGTCACCAGCCGCAGGCCAATGACCAGCCCTTCGCGTGGCGTCTCTGTCCAAAGGTGCCAGACCGCGATGACCGCCAGAAAGGGCCACAAGACCTTCAGCCGCCGCGCACCTGCCCAAAAGAAGAGCGGGCCGGGCAACAGGTAGGCGCCAAGACAAAGACCAAAGGCCACAAGTTGCAGCAGCAGCGATTGGCCCACAAACAGGACCGCTGTCGCAAGCGCCAGGCCGGCCAGCTTGGCCCCGGCTGGCCAACGATGCGCGCGCGTCTCAACTGGCGAGGTTAGAGATATCATCAGCCTCCCCCAGTTCCGCCATCCGCTTGGAAAAGGCGCCTAGCACCTCCGCTGCCGACCCGTCGGCATGAATGCGGCCCGCTTCGATCCAGATGACCCGTTCATAGCCTTCAAGGTTGGCCGGATCATGGGAAATATGAACCAGCCGCGCCTCGATCTGCGCCAGATAGCGCTGAAGCTGTATCCGCGTCGGCAAATCAAGACCCGACAGCGGTTCGTCGAGCAAGATCACACGCGGCGCCATCGCCAACACCGCCATCAGACAAACGAGCTGCTTTTGCCCCTGCGACAGAAGATGCACCGCCGCCTTGGCCCAATGTTCCTTGCCAAAGCGCCGCAGGATCGCCGTGGTTGCCACAGCTACCTCTGCCTTGCCGAGACCTTGCTGGGTCAGGCCAAAGGCTATCTCCTCCTCTACCGTGGGGAAGATGATCTGATGGTCGGGGTTCTGAAACAGGATGCCGACTGCCCCAAGCGCCCCGCGCCGGTCATGGGCCACATCGACCCCATCGATGGTCACCCGCCCGCTGGTAGGCGCCACAAGCCCGGCCATGACCCGTGCCATTGTGGTCTTGCCAGAGCCGTTTCGCCCAACAATGCCAATACGCCTTTCATCTGCCGCGAAGGTGACCCTTTGCAAGATCTCTTTTCCGTCGATGCGCAGGCAGACATCTTCAAGCGCTATGGGTTTGGGATAAGTGCCGTCAGACAAGAAATCTTCCTTTGCCACGGGAGTGGTTCTGACCGGCTTTTGCCGGTCGTTGCGCCCCCTGCGTTACGGTCAAGCCCCAAAAATCGCAAGGAAATAGAAAAAATTTGCCCCAAATGGCCGGGTTCGCCCCTGGTAATGCATCAGCGAATTTGGGCTTTTCACCTTGTCTTGCGGAACTTTTGTCTCTCTTCTGTCCGGAGGATACAGAAAGCGTGATCATCGTGGAATCTGAACCCAGACGAAAACGCGGTAGCAGCCGGCGCAACGCGGATGTGGCGATGCCGGACCATGGCGGACGGCAGCCCGACTATCGCCAATTGCGGCAACCCTTTACGCCGCAGCGGATTTTTTCCGACGATGAGGTCACCCATATCCACGACACGGCGCTGCGCGTGGTGGAGGAGTTGGGGATCAAGATCCTTTTGCCCGAGGCGCGGCAGATCCTGGCGGCGGCTGGCGCGCGGATTGGCGAGGACGAGATGGTCTTTATCGGCCGGGACATCGTCAGCGCCGCGATTGCCAGCGCACCGACTTCGATCAACCTGCGCTCGATCAACCCGGCTCGGCGCCAATGTTATGAAAATGGCGCCATGCTCTTCATGGCGGGGGCCGGCTGTCCGAACGTGACCGATCTTGAACGAGGGCGCAGGCCCGGCAACCTGAGCGCCTTCGAAGAGACGATCAAGCTTGCCCAGAATTATGACGTGCTGCACATGTTCGGGCCGTCGGCTGAACCGCAAGACATCCCGCCTCATCTGCGCCACTACCAGATGATGCGGGCGCAGATGGAATATGGCGACAAGCCGCTTTTCATCTATGCGCGCGGCCGGGCCCAGACCGAACAGTCGTTCGAGATGATCCAGATAGCCCATAACCTCTCGGCAGAGGATTTTGCCAACGGCGTCTGGGGCACGACCGTCATCAACACCAATTCACCACGCATGCTGGACCGGCCAATGGCGCAAGGGCTGATCGATTTCGCCCGCGCCGGACAGATGACCATCGTCACACCTTTTTGCCTTGCAGGCGCTATGGCCCCGATTACCGTCGCAGGTGCCCTGACCCTGCAACATGCCGAAGCGCTTGCGGCAATCACTTTGGCGCAACTCGCCCGGCCCGGCGCACCGGTCAGCTACGGCGGTTTCAGTTCCAACGTCGATATGAAATCCGGGGCGCCCGCCTTTGGCACACCGGAACATCTGAAGATGCAGATCGGCGCCGGGCAGCTTGCCCGCCATATCGGCCTGCCCTGGCGATCCGCCTCGGGGGCTGCCTCCAACACCGCCGACATGCAGGCGGCCACCGAAACCAATATGGCGCTTTGGGGGGCGTTGATGGCCAATGCTACCTTGACCATCCATGCGGCAGGCTGGTTGGAAGGCGGGCTGTCCTTTGGCTATGAGAAGTTCATCAATGACATAGAAGCGCTGCAAATACTGGCCGAAATGTGCGCCATATCCCCCGCCACGGAGGCCGAAATCGGCTGGGAGGCGCTGGCAGAGGTAAAGCCGGGCGGTCATTTCTTTGAAACGCGTCACACGATGGAACGCTACCGAACCGCCTTTTATGCGCCGCTGGTGGCCGATTTGCAGAATTTCGGCGCGTGGCAAGAGGCGGGCAGCCAGACATCGACAGACCGGGCCACGGCAGTCTGGAAAGGCGTTCTGCGGGATTTCGTGCCCCCGGCAACAGGCGCAGAGGCTGCTGCGCGACTGGAGCCTTACATCGCAAAAATGTCCGGTGCTGGCGGTGCGGCCCTTCTGGATTGACCGAAGTCGGCGCGGAAAGGAAAGTGACGGACGACCATGCATCCTGATTTCAACGCCCTGACCTCGCAACGCTTTCGCGCTGACCCTTTTCCAATATTGGCGGCGCTACGTCAGGAAGGTAGCGTTCACCGATTTGAAGGTGGCCTGAAGCCAAGCTGGCATGTGCTTGACCACGCCACTGCCCGCGAGGTTTTGCTCGATCCCGATCGGTTTTCCTCTGACCGCAGTCTGGCGACATCGGACAAGG
Organism: Paracoccaceae bacterium; assembly: GCA_049646265.1. GTDB lineage: Bacteria > Pseudomonadota > Alphaproteobacteria > Rhodobacterales > Rhodobacteraceae > TMP-24. The sequence goes on along the minus strand of JBARVM010000227.1, from coordinate 7,119 downwards.
CGGCGGGCGACCTAAACCTGTCCTTTCTTTTCAACAACCTCATTTCAGCGACCGGTGAGAAACATCGCCGCCTGCGCATGATCGGAAATCGCGTCTTCATGCCGAAATTCGTCGAAAGGTTCCGCGCGCCAATAGAAACAATGGTCGATGCTCGCCTGGACGCCATCGTAGGCGCCGGGCCAATTGACCTGGTAGAGGATTTTGCCGCGCCGATTACCGTCGGCATGATCACAGCCATCCTTGGTCTGCCCTTAAGGGACATGCCTAAAATCCGTGCCTGGTCGCAGGTGTTAGGCGAAAATTCCGGCGCGATTACTTGGATGCGCCGTGTTGATCCAGAAATGGCGGAACGCGGAAGGCAAACCGGGCAAGCGATGACCGCCTATTTTAGCGACTATATCGAGGAACGGGTGCGCGCTCCGCGTGATGGCGATCTGATTTCCGCTTTCCTGAACCTAGAGGTGGAGGGTACGCGCCTAAACCGTGACGAGGTCTTGTCAATGGCCATGCTATTATTGCTTGCCGGCAACGAGACAACGACATTTCTGATCACCAACGCTGTGCGGATGATGGTTGCTCACCCCGATCAGACCGAAAAGATGCGCCGCGACCCAGCCTCCGTTCCGGCCTTCGTGGAAGAGGTCCTGCGCCAACACGGATCCATCCGCAACATAGACCGTTTTGCTACGAAAGATCTGGTTCTTGGCGGCGTCGATATTCCGGCGGGGGGCCAAGTGGTTGTCTGGCTGGCATCGGCCAATCGAGACAAGGGTGAATTTCCTGACCCGGAAAGCTTCGACATGACACGCAGCCCGAACCGCCATTTCGCTTTCGGGCAGGGTATGCATTTTTGCCTCGGCGCGCCCCTTGCGCGGCTGGAGGCTGATCTGGCATTGCGCCGCCTATTGGCGCGCACAAGGGGCATCCAGTTGCAGGGCCAGGCGATACTTGGGCCCAATGCAAGTTTCGGCAGCGTGGTACGGCAGATGGCGCTATTTACCTGACCGCTGGCGGCCTACAGCACCGCGGGCGCACTGCCGCCGGCGCGCCCGCCCGCTGGTCAACCATCATTGCCAAGGGCGCGGTCGGCATGTACCAAGATTTCGGCCCCTTGACGGGTCGCCTTGGCTGGTCTGATAGGGGTTTTCGATGACGATCCGACTTTACAAGAACGATTTGCCGGACGGGTTGGACCTTGGCCCTGTCGTGGCCATCGATACTGAGACCATGGGGCTTGATCCCCGCCGCGACAGATTGTGCCTTGTGCAGCTCTCGTCCGGCGACGGCAACGCCCATCTGGTGCAGATCGCCCAAGGACAGACCAGCGCCCCCAATCTGCAAAAGCTGTTGGCCAACCCGGATGTGCTGAAACTGTTCCACTTTGCCCGCTTCGACCTCGCTGCGCTGCAACAGGCCTTTGGCGTCACGACAAGCCCGGTCTATTGCACCAAGATCGCCGCCAAACTGGTGCGGACCTTTACTGATCGGCACGGGCTGAAGATCCTGCTGCAGGATCTCTTGTCGATCGACATTTCCAAGCAGCAGCAAACCTCTGACTGGGGGTCCGAAAAGCTGAGCGAGGCACAGCTGGAATATGCCGCCAGCGATGTGCTGTACCTGCACCGGCTGAAGGCCGAACTGGATATGCGCCTGACCCGCGAGGGGCGCGATGGCCTTGCACAGCGCTGTTTTGATTTCCTGCCCACACGCGCCGCGCTGGATCTTATGGGCTGGGACGACGACGCAGATATCTTCAAGCACTGACATGACAGATCGCGCATCCCTTCTGGCCACCGCCAGCCGCGTCATTCAGATAGAAGCGCGCGGGCTGGATCAGTTGGCCGCGTCGATGGACGAAAGCTTTGCCCGCGCCCTGGACCTGATCCTTGGCGCAAAGGGTCGGGTGATCGTGTCTGGCATGGGCAAGTCCGGCCATGTCGGACGAAAGATTGCGGCAACCCTCGCCTCTACCGGGACGCCTGCGCAATTCGTCCACCCCGCAGAGGCCAGCCACGGCGATCTGGGCATGATCACCGAGGCGGATGTGCTGCTGGTCCTGTCCAATTCCGGGGAAACGCCCGAACTTTCCGATATCATCGCCCATTCGCGCCGCTTTGCCATTCCGATGATCGGCGTGGCCGGGCGTGCCCATTCGACCCTTTTGCAGCAGTCGGATGTCGCGATCCTCTTGCCGCCAGCCGAAGAGGCTTGTGGCACCGGCATTGTCCCCACCACATCTACCACCATGACCATGGCGCTGGGCGACGCACTGGCCGTGGCCCTGATGGAACATCGCCGCTTTACCGCCGACCACTTTCGCACCTTTCACCCCGGCGGCAAACTGGGCGCCAAGCTCCTCAAAGTGACCGAGCTGATGCATGAAGGCGCCGCCATGCCGCTGGTGCGCACCGATCACGCAATGGGCGATGTGCTGGTCGAGATGAGCAGCAAGGGTTTTGGCGTCGCAGGCGTTGTGGATGGCGCGGGGCATCTTGTCGGTATCGTCACCGATGGCGACCTTCGTCGGCATATGGGCGGGTTGCTGGAAAAGTCCGCAGCCGAGGTCATGACCAAGAACCCCAGCACCATCCCCCCCGAATCCGTCGCCGAGGCTGCCCTCGCCTTGATGAAGGAACGCAAGATCACCTGCCTTTTCGTCAGGCAGGGCAACGCTGGCCAGCCGCCCCTTGGTATCCTGAATATCCACGATTGCCTGCGTGCCGGTGTGGTCTGAACGATGGACCCGCATCTATCCAGCTACTCGCGTCTGGTCTTCTGGCTGAAGATCACCTTGCCGATCCTTGGGCTGGCGATACTGTCGACCCTTTTCCTCTTTGCGCGGCGCGTCGATTTTCAGGATGCGTTGCCCTATGCCGATGTAGATGTCAGCGCCCTTGCCAAGGATCCGCGCCTGACCGGGCCGGAATATGCGGGCGTCACCGACGACGGCGCCACGGTACGCGTGGCCGCATCCGTCGCCCGCCCCGGTGCCACCCCCGAAGATCCGATCACCGCCAGCGATGTCCTGACCATCTATCAGCTGCCGGGCGGCGTGACCGTTACCATCACCTCGGCTGCCGGAAACCTGAACCAGACCGCCGAACAGCTGACACTGGAAGGGGATGTCGTGCTCAACACCTCTGACGGTTATCAGATGAACACCGAACAGATGATCTCTTCGCTGGCGACAACAGATGTCTTTGCACCTGGCGATGTGGTTGGAACAGCGCCTTTTGGCCGGATCAATGCCGACAGTATGCGGCTTTCCGGCCCCGCGGGAAAACAGCGTCTGGTTTTCGACGGTAGCGTTCGGCTAATATACGAGCCACAGAAATGAGGAATCCCATGCGCCTGGCAACTGTTGCTGTTTGCGCTCTGCTCGCAGGGCTGGTCCCTCCTGCCATAGCGCAAGAAACGACGCTGGCCTTTTCCGGCCTGCGCGGCGGCGAGGGCAAGCCAGTCGAGATCACGGCCGACAGCCTGACGGTGGATCAGGAAGGTGGCAAGGCGACCTTTGTCGGCCATGTTGTTGTCATTCAGGGGGAGTTGAAGCTGGTCTCTGACCGGCTGGTCGCGGAATATCTGACCGGTGACCGCAGCAAGATCGACCATATGGTCGCCACCGGCAATGTTCTGCTGTCGACCCCTGCCGAAGCAGCGGAGGCTGAGACGGCGGACTATTTTCTGACCAATTCCACAATAGAGCTGCGCGGCAACGTCCTCTTGACCCAGGGCGCCAATGTGATGAGCGGCGAAAAGTTGGTCGTAGATATCAAAACCGGCCTCGGGCGTATGGATGGCCGGGTCAAGGCTGTCTTGCAGCCGGCGGAGAATTGACATGCCCGGCGCACCGAAACTGGCCGTTACCAAGGGCAGCGCCGGCCTGAAGGTCTTGCATCTGCGCAAAAGCTATCGGCGCAGGCCAGTGATCCGCGATGTCTCCATGGAATTGGCGCGGGGCGAGGTGGTGGCGCTATTGGGGCCGAACGGCTCTGGCAAGACCACCTGCTTTTACAATATCGCCGGGCTGATTACCCCTGATTCCGGTCAAGTGCTGCTCGACGGGCAGGATGTCACCGGTCTGCCCATGTATCGCCGGGCCCGGCTGGGCATCGGCTATCTGCCGCAGGAGGTGTCGATATTTCGCGGCCTTTCGGTAGAGGATAATATCCTGGCCGTGCTGGAAATCGCCGAACGTGACCTGCACAAGCGCCGCGAACGGCTGGAGGAGCTTTTGTCCGACTTCCACGTCGAACATCTGCGCCGCGCCCCGGCCATCGCCCTGTCCGGCGGCGAACGCCGCCGTGTTGAAATTGCGCGCTGTCTGGCGGCCAACCCGAAATATCTATTGCTGGACGAACCATTTGCCGGTGTCGATCCCATCTCGGTCGGCGATATCCGTTCGCTTGTTCACGACCTCAAGGCACGCGGCATCGGGGTTCTGATCACCGACCATAATGTGCGCGAAACACTGGAGATCGTCGACCGCGCCTATATCCTGCACGATGGCGCCGTCTTGATGAGCGGCACGGCGGACGAGGTGATCCGCGACGAAAATGTCAAGCGGGTCTACTTGGGTCAAACTTTTCGTATTAGTTGATAGGCGCCTTTGCGGCGGATATGCCAGAACTGGCCAATCTGAAAAGTTTGCGTTGACTTGGGCCGCGTCCTGTCGCCAAATATAACAAATGCCAGCGCAAAAAGTCTTACATGATACCGACTTACCGAAGATTTTTCGCTCCTCGGAATCCTCTTGGAAAGGCATGATCGCAGTTCATCCATTTTTTCGACGTCAGGCTAGCAACGGCTGCCAGACGCTTCCGGCTATTTTCAACCTAGGAGGTGATGATGCGCTATCAAATCAGCGGCAGACAAATTGACGTGGGAAATGCCTTGCAGGTCCATGTTGAATCGGAGCTGACTGAAACCTTCGAGAAATACGCCCAAAGACCCACCGACGGACATGTCAGTTTTGCCCATAATGGCGGCGCCTTTCTTTGCGAAATCAGCGTACATCTATCGACAGGGATTACGGTTGCGTCAAAAGGTCAGGATCATGAGATCTACGCGGCGTTTGAAACTGCGCGGGAAAAGCTGGACAAACAGGTCCGCCGCTACAAGCGCCGCTTGCGTGATCATCATCGCGCCCGACCAGAGCCCGTAGCCTATGATGCTGCGCCCTACTATGTATTAGCGGCCGACGACGGATCGGAAGATAGTGAGCCCGAGGGTCTGCAGCCGATCATAATCGCCGAAACCGAATCGAAGATTTCCTCTTTGTCGGTCGGTGAGGCGGTAATGCAGATGGAGCTGGCTGGTGCGCCGTTGCTTGTCTTTAGGAATGAAAAGCATGGCGAAGTGAATGTCGTTTACCGCCGCGACGACCAGAATATCGGCTGGATAGACCCGGTTAAACGATCGTAACGGGCCACTGACAACCTCCCGGGAATCATAGCGCATGAATTTTTCCAGTTTTCTGCAGCCGTCTGCAGTGCGAGTCATGGCCGGAAGTGCCAGCAAGAAACGGCTGTTTCATGACATCGGAGAGATTGCCAATGCCGTCTATGGTCTGCAATCCGTGATGATTGTGGACGCCTTGTTGGAACGAGAAACGCTCGGGCCGACTGGCGTCGGGCATGGGGTCGCGCTGCCCCATGCGCGCACCCATGCGACAGCCAAAGTTTCGGGCGTTTTCATCCGGCTGGAAAAACCGATGGATTTCGAGGCGGTGGACCGTATTCCCGTTGACCTGATCTTCGCACTCATTGCCCCGGCCGGCGCGGGGGTTGATCATCTGAAAGCGCTGGCGCTGGTGTCCCGTACCCTGCGGGACGAGGCCGTGCGCAGTACCTTGCGGCAAAACACCGACCCCTCGGCGATCTATGCTGTACTGACCGGGCCTTCGGTTATCTAGGGAAGGTTCGCGGGACGCTCGGGAAAGCCGAACTGCCGATAATCTCGGGCATAGATCTGCCGGCACAACGTCAGGTGCCTTTCGCCTATCAAATCGCCAAGGTGGCGGGAACCCGGCTGTTCCACAGCGGAAATGGGTGGGCAGGAACGGCCAATAGCTGCGCAAAGGCTTGTCAGATCCTCCTTCAGCCGATCCTCCCGCACCAGCATGTCTGGCATGGCATAACTCGCTATTCCCTGCAAAATGACAGTCTGGCTGGCCAGCAAAGGATCGACCTTGATATGGGTCTGCCCGTTTAGATTGGCCTTCACGAACTTAAGGAACCGGGTGAAATCATCGCCAAGGCCCGCATTGCGCTCATCAACCAGGCCGGTGACGCCATAATCTTCTCTCAGCCGTTTCTGCAACTCTGGATTGGTGCCGTTCAGGATCAGCGCTTCATAGGCCGCAATCGCCCGCCGCAAAGGATGGCGCAGGACGGTGAAACGGCGGTGGTGGGGATGGTCCTGCAGCCAACGATCCACCTCGCCCCGGCCAAGTTCGGTTCTTACCCCGGCTGGACCAAATGCTGCCAGCCAACTGGTAATCTGTGCCGTCGGCCCGGCCGGTATCGGCGTGAAAAGCAGCGGCGCTTCCGACGACAATACCATGCTGGGAACAGCGGGGCCACGGGAAGGCTCATAACTCTGTGCGGCGGCCGGGGCTGTCTTGGCCAGATCGGCAAGATAAGCAATCATCTCCTTTGGGTTTTCGACCCTTTCGGAAAGTGGTTCCGGGTTTTGCGGCAACATTGGGCGCAACTGCCGACGATCAGCATCGCCAAGCCCCAGAAAACGGCCCAAGCCAGCCACGACATCCGCGTCGCGTAGATCCTCGAACGACAGAAAAAATCCGGTCTGGCCACTATACTGCAATAGCCGCTGCAGAGCCTGATAATAGGCCTCCAACTCGGCCCGGTAGCTGGCGAATTCCTCAGCCTGAAAGGTTGCCTTGGCCACTTTTCGCGTTCGGCCATCGCCCATACGCCACTGGCCGGTTTGCCGGGCAATTTTTAGGCTGACATAGCTATCCAGCGGATTGCGGCGCAGAATGATCTTGGCACAACGCCGATCTTGAAGCAGCATTGGCAGCACCCGCTCATCATGGCCGGGGAAAAAACGAAAGCCGTTCAGCCCGCCCGCCTCTTGCACCAGCTGCAATAGGCG
>JBARVM010000226.1:0-2144 GCA_049646265.1 Paracoccaceae bacterium | reverse complement strand
GGTAAAACGCGCCGCCGCCATGGAAACGGTATGGCTGTTCGGTATCCATGCGGTGCGCGATGCGCTGGTCAATCCTGCGCGGGAGAAATTGCGGCTGGTCGTCACGAAAAACGCCGCCGACCGGCTGGGAGAGGCGATTGCCACGTCGGGGATGGAGCCAGAGCTGGTGGAGCCGCGGCGCTTTGAGACCCATGTGCCGCTGGAGCCGGACAATGTGCATCAAGGCGCGGCGCTGGAAGTGCGACCCTTGCGATGGGGAACGGTGGATGAGATTGCCGCAGCCGGGCAGGGCGCGCCGCTGCTGGTGCTGCTCGATCGGGTGACCGACCCGCATAATGTCGGCGCAATCCTGCGGTCTTCGGAGGTTTTCGGCGCGCGGGCGGTCATCGCCCCGATCCGCCATTCGGCCCCCGAAACCGGGGCGCTGGCAAAGACCGCCAGTGGCGCGTTGGAGCGTCAGCCCTATCTGCGCGTCGTCAATCTGGCCGAGACGATGGAGCGGCTGAAGGATATGGGCTACCTGCTTCTAGGGCTGGATGGCACTGCCGATCTGACCCTTGCCGAGGCGCTTACGGGCAAGCGTGACCGGCCTATCGGCTTGGTCCTTGGGGCCGAGGGGCCAGGCTTGCGCGAAAAGACCCGGGCGACCTGCGATCATCTGGTCAAGATTGCCTTTGCCGGTGAGTTCGGCTCGCTCAACGTGTCAAACGCGGCGGCGGTGGCGCTTTATGCGGCAACAATGCGGGCTGGTTGATCACAGTCGATCACAAAATCGCACATATGTACCGCTGGCCTTTGCGGATGGGCCGCCCGATCTATATGTTTCTATCTGCGCCCTCGGGCGGACACCGACCATTGGCTCATCCATCAGGCTTTCACATGCTGAACATTTGCAGGGATATTTCGCGCCGGTTTCTTGGGCCGATGGCTGCGCTTGCCCTTATCTCCGCCATCACCGTCCCGGCACGGGCCGATGATCCGCCCTATTATTCACCCGGTGGCGTGGCGCTTTCCGGTTATGACGCGGTGGCCTATTTTCATCAGGGCACGGCCCAGCGCGGCTCCTCGGCTCATTCGGTCGTCTGGCATGGCGTTACCTGGTATTTCACCGACGAAGACAGTCTGACCGCCTTCGAGATGAACCCGACGGCCTACGAGCCCGCTTTTGGCGGCTATTGCGCCTATTCGGTTTCCTTGGGCAAACATATGTCCGGCGATCCTTTGGCCTTTGCCATCGTCGATGACACGCTTGTCCTTTTCCATAATCCCGGCGTGCTGGCAAAGGCGAGCGACGATATGACGGCGGTCCTGGCCAAGGCGAGTGCCAACTGGCCGGCGGTTCTGGACCATTAGGTGGTCGGTTTCTTGCCTTTTGCCTTATTGGTCGAGGGCACGCTTCGCCCCTATCACAAGTTGGCGAGCGGCCTTTTTCTTTCCATAATCGTTCCTATCTTTAAGGGATGCAGCCGGAATGGAACAACCGGCACGCAGCTAACTGTCCCTCGTTCCGCAACTTGCGCCCGTGCGTCGGTGAGAACCAAGGCATCGGGCGCTTTTTTATGAAGCGTTGCCCTATGTCTGCACAGGAAGATGATGTCATCCGCTCCATCCTTGCCACGCCGCGCACTGTTGCGGTGATCGGCTGGTCGCCCAACCCCGCCCGGGCGTCACACTATGTCGCGGCCTTTCTGGCTGAAAAGCTTGGCATGCGGGTGTTGCCGGTCAATCCGGGGCAAGCGGGACAGGATTACGGGGTAGAAAAGGTTGCGGCCGGTTTGGCCGATCTGGCGGACGGCGATCAGGTCGAGATGCTGGATATCTTTCGCCGGTCCGATGCGGTGGGCGAAATCGTCGATGAAGCGCTGCAGGTCTTGCCGAACCTCAAGTTCATCTGGATGCAACTTGGCGTTACCGACGAGGCCGCAGCCAGACGCGCCCGCGAAAAGGGAATCGTCGTGATCCAGAACCGCTGCCCGAAGATAGAAGCGGCGCGGCTGGCGCTTGTCTAACCTCTTGGCCCGGTGACAGGGTAAGACGGGCGCGGATCGAGCAGCGCCAGAACCGCCTCTGGTGGGCGGCCAATAGCGGCGCGGCTGTCGGTCATGACCAATGGCCGTTCTATCAGCCGGGGGTCGGCGGCAAGA
>JBARVM010000225.1:0-3791 GCA_049646265.1 Paracoccaceae bacterium | reverse complement strand
CGAGACGACGTCGCGCGAGGCGAGGTCCTTGGCGTTCGGCGCGTAGCGCTCCATGAAGCGCTCGCCCTTGGAGTTGGTGAGGTAGCCGCCCTCGCCGCGCGAGCCTTCCGTGATCAGGCAGCCCGAGCCGTAGATGCCGGTCGGGTGGAACTGCACGAATTCCATGTCCTGCAAGGGCAGCCCCGCGCGCGCCACCATGCCGCCGCCATCACCGGTGCAGGTATGGGCCGACGTCGCCGAGAAATACGCCCGGCCATAACCGCCCGTCGCCAGCACCACCATCTTGGCGTTGAAGACATGGATCGTGCCGTCGTCGAGCTTCCAGCAGACAACGCCGGTGCAGGCGCCATCGGTCATGATCAGATCAAGCGCGAAATACTCGATGTAGAATTCCGCATTATGCTTCAGCGACTGGCCGTAAAGCGTGTGCAGGATCGCGTGGCCGGTGCGGTCGGCGGCGGCACAGGTGCGCTGCACCGGCGGGCCTTCGCCAAACTCGGTCGTATGGCCGCCGAAGGGGCGCTGATAGATCTTGCCCTCTTCCGTGCGCGAAAACGGCACACCGTAATGTTCAAGCTCATAAACCGCCTTGGGCGCTTCCCGGGCGAGGTATTCCATCGCATCGGTATCACCCAGCCAGTCAGACCCCTTCACCGTGTCATACATGTGCCACTGCCAGTGGTCGGGCCCCATGTTCGACAAGGACGCCGCGATGCCGCCCTGCGCGGCCACGGTATGGGAGCGGGTCGGGAAAACCTTGGTCACGCAGGCCGTGCGCAGCCCCTGCTCGGCCATGCCCAGCGTCGCGCGCAGCCCAGCGCCCCCGGCGCCGACCACCACCACGTCATATTCATGGGTCTCATAGGGATAGGCGGTCATGGGCAGCTTCCTTAAAGTGCAATTCTGGCAAGGGCGAAAAGGCCCGTCGCGGTAACGACGTAGGACAAGGAAATCGCCATGATGATCAGCGCCTTGCGCCAAGTGCCATGGGCATAATCCTCGATCATCATGGTGGCGCCCTTGGCGAAATGGCGCATACCGACAAAAAGCGTCAGCCCAAAGAGGATGGCCACGAACGGGTTGGAAAAGAAGGCCCAAACCCCGTCGAAATCCTGGTTGAGCGCGCGGCCGAAGATGATCACAAAAGCCGGCACTAAAAATGCCAGCCCGACGCCAGAGGCTTGCATGAACCAGTGATGCTCTGTCCCTGTATGGGCAGAACCCTTGCCGGCGGCGCGTTTGCGGTCGGTCAGATAACGCATATGTTCCGCTCCTATATCACAAGGAAGGTCAGGCCGGTCAGCAGGAACGATCCAAGGATCACCCCCCAGCCCAGCCGTTCGGCGGTGGGAATATCAAGCCCCCTGCCCGCGTCGAAATAAAGATGACGGAGCCCCGCCAGATAATGATACCAGACCGCCCAGAGAGAGGCGGTCAGCACCAGAATGCCAAACCATGACTTCAGCACCCCGTCGGCTACCGCGAAATATTCCGGCCCGATCGAGGCTGCCAGCAACCACCAGACAACAAGCACAGTCCCCACAACCAGCCCGTTTCCGGTGATCCGCGTCAGGATCGAGGTGATAGAGGTCAGCTGCGGCCGGTAAATCTGCAGATGCGGCGACAGCGGCCTGATGGTTCTTTTCGTTTCTGTCATGGGCATTCCCTTATGACTGTTATTCGACGGAGGCGCGCTTGCGTCGTCATTAGCCGAAAAAAATCACTTGTCACATGCTGTTAGCGCAAATCATGCCGAAATTAACTTTGGCCGGGACAAACGGGCGCAGGCCCTTCGGCAACTTTCAAGTGAAACTATAGCGGCACCAGCGCCCAGTAATCCAGATCCAAGAGCACCTGAGGCAGATACTTTCCGTCGTCGCCCTTCAGCGGGAAATCCCCGTTGGCCTTTGTCGTCGCCACCAGCCGCAGGCGCAAGGCACCAACACCCGGCGCGGCGGTTTCTGCCTTGTCCAGCACCTCAGACCAGGCGTGAATCGTATCGCCGGCAAAACAGGGGTTGGCATGGGTGCCGCCGTTCAGTGCCACGATGATCTGCGCATTGGCGAGCCCGTTGAAGGACAGTGCCCGCGCCATCGAAATGACATGGCCACCATAGATCAGACGCCGGCCATCCTCGCGCGCGGCCCGGTTGAAATGCACCTTTGCCGTGTTCTGCCACAGCCTCGTGGCCAGCATATGTTCGGCCTCTTCTACGGTGACGCCGTCAACATGATCGATCTTTTCGCCCACCGCATAGTCGCCCCAGCGGCTCGGCTCCCCCGCGAGGGTGAAATCATACCGGCTGAAATCGAGCCCCGCGGGAATGACCAGACTGGCCGGATCGACCACGCGCACCAATTCCGGCACATGCGGAAAAGGTGCGGGGCTTTCGGGATTGCGTTTGCGGACCATGACCCAACGCACATAGTCCAGCACCACCTCGTCGCGCTGGTTCAGTCCGCGCGTGCGCACATAAAGCACGCCGGACTTGCCATTGGAATTTTCTTTCAGCCCGATCACTGTGGACTGCGAGCGCAAGGTGTCGCCCGGCCAGACGGGCGCCAGCCAGCGCCCTTCGGCATAGCCGAGATTGGCCAGGGCATTCAGACTGATATCCGGCACGGTTTTGCCAAAGACGGTATGAAAGGCGATCATGTCATCCAACGGCGCGGCCGGCAGGCCGCAGGACCGGGCAAATGCGTCAGAGGAATATAGCGCGTGACGCGCCGGATAAAGCGCGTGATACAACGCCCGCTCACCGCCAGAGACGGTCCGCGGTACCGCATGGTCGATCACCTCGTTCAGACGGTAATCCTCAAAAAATCGGCCCGGATTGGTTTTCATTCTTCGCTCAGTTTCATGGTTGATGAATAGGTGCCCGGCTTGTCCTTGATCACGGCCTGACCACAGCGCATCACACCCTTTGCGGCGTCAAAGGCGTAAGTAGGGTCGCCATAAAGGCTCCAGCCCTTGTTGAGCGCTGCGGTCACCTTGTGGCAAAAGGCGGCTGTGTCGTCGTCCGACAGGAAACGGTAAAGCTGCATGGGTCGGCCTGTCCTCTATGCCGGGTCAGCCAAAGGGCCAATGACCCAACCAATTATGGATCCAGCCGATGACGGCAAAGACGCCGAGCGCCGCCACCCCATAGATCAAATCATTGCGCACAGGTCCCGCCGCGGGTGGCGTCCAGTCCGGTTCCTGACGGTTGATCAGGATCAGATCGATCACCGCCCAGGCCAGAAGCCCGCCAAACAGCACGATAGAGGCAAGATCGCCATTGACCAGAAGATGCGCAATGGCCCAGGTCTTGACCGAGGCCAGCATCGGATGGCGGATCTTTGCGCGCAAGGCGCCGCGCGAATAGCCAAGGTTGACCAGAAAGACCGCCAGAAGCATCAGCAGGTTGTTCACATGGGTCATGAAGGCCGGGGGCGACCAGATCTCAACCGTGTCGGCACCCCGAAACCCCTTTACCATCAGATAGATGGACAGAATGGTCAAAAGGCTGACCACCATCTTGCCCGGCGTGTCGCCCATCGCGGCGCGCAGACCCGGCGCCAGCCGGCGCAAAAGATGCGACAGATACCAAACTGCAAGGCCAAGGATCAGGATCGTCATGCTCAGAGTTCCTTTCCACCAGGGGCCGCGCCACTTGGCTGGCCGGTTGTGCGTGCAATCGCGTCCGCGCGGGCGATGATCCGCTGCGCTGCCACAACATGCAGCTTTTCGACGATTTTTCCATCCACAACCGCAACGCCCTTGCCAAGTTTTTCCGCCTCGGCATAGGCGGC
>JBARVM010000224.1:0-4016 GCA_049646265.1 Paracoccaceae bacterium | reverse complement strand
GCCACCAACAATCGTGTCATTGCCGAAAGTGCCGCTCAGCACAAAACGGTCGTCGCCCGCGCCGCCGGTCAGGCTGTCATTGCCGTCGCCGCCAAGGATCGTGTCATTGCCGTCATCACCCCGGATCGTGTCATTGTCGGCGCCACCGATCAGGGAATCCGCCCCTATGCCGCCGACGATGGAATCCGCGCCGATGCCGCCGTCGATTGTATCATTGCCGCCAACTTGTGGGACTGTGTCGAAATAGACGTCACTGACCCAGATTTGTTGGAAATCCGTATTGGCATTGGCATAGATGATTTCGATCCGCGCCACCGGGCCTGCGATTGTAACCAGCGCCGAACCAGCGGCACTGGTGGGCAGATCGTTCGTCGCGGTCGAGCCTGTGATCGTGTTGCCAGAGACGGAGTCATTGCCGCTTAGCGAAATGGTCACCGGCACCAGATTGCCGTTGGCGTCATAGGCATTGATGGTGATCAGGTCCTGAAACAGGGCCGGATCGCCGTCGATGTCATTCAGGCGAAACTGGACGTTCGACACAGAGTCTGTCAGTCCAGACCCTTGTGTCGCGGCAAAGTCGAAATAGGTGGTCGAGGACGTGCCAAGCCCCGTGCCCTGCACATTCAAGCTCGACGTAGTGCTGAACGGTTCGCCACCGCCGATAAAGATCGTGTCTGTACTCTCGACCGTCTGTGCCGAGACGAGGCCGGTTTTGACGAAACTGACCTGCACATTCATGGTGCCGGTGTTCTGGGTGAAACCGTTTGAAATGTCAGCCTCGTCCAGGCCGGCAAGGTTCCAGTTCAGTGACTCGTTGGCCGATGTCGCCGTGGTCGTATAGTCGCCGATCAGCGTGTCGGCACCGTCGCCCCCGGCGATTGAATCCGCGCCGCCGCCGCCGGTTATGCTGTCATTGCCAAGGCCGCCGATGACGGAATCGGCACCGCTGCCCGCGTCGATGGAATCCGCCCCGGTGCCGCCGTCAATAGTATCGGCGCTGTCGCCCCCGGAAATCGTGTCGAGCCCGTCGCCGCCAAGGATGCTGTCGGCCCCCGCACCGCCGGACAGAAGGTCATTATCGGCGCCGCCATTGATCGTATCGCTGCCAAAGCCGCCATGGATCGTGTCGTTGCCGATGCCGCCCACGAGGCTATCATTACCGCCGAGCCCGTCGAGCGTGTCGGCGCCTGCGCCACCGTCGATGCTTTCGCCGCTGTTCGAGCCGAAGATCGTATCTCCAAAGCCCGAACCGATCAGAGACTCCACGCCGGTGATTGTATCGCCCGCCGCATCGCCGCCGCTGTTTGAGCCGGAAGACAGGTTAAGGGAAATTGCCGCGCCGGAGGAGGAATAGTCCACCGTGTCGATGCCGGTGCCGCCGTCGATACTGTCGCTGCCGCTTCCCCCGACAAGGCTGTCATTGCCGCTGCCGCCAAGCAACGTGTCATTGCCGGATTGTCCTAAGAGCGTGTCATTGTCGGCGTCCCCGGAAATCAGGTCACTGCCGGTGCCGCCATCAAGGGAATCGTTGCCCGTCCCGCCGGAGATCGTGTCACTCCGGCCATTTCCGAAAATGGTATCGTCGCCGCCATTACCCGACAGGCTGTCGGCCTGATTGCCGCCAGTTATCGTTTCGCTTGCGCCTGTCCCGTTGATCGTAACCATTTGTAAACTTATTACCGAAGTTTGGCGCGCTGTCTGGCTATATTCCTGCGAGCTTTCAGGCCTGCAGAGGCCTTAGGCCATTTTCTGCTATATGTTGCGCTTTTGCACTAGTTTTTTTGGCGTATCTTGGGGTGTGAGGTGTCGAATTCGCGGCTGATATCGATCATTTGCCGTGTTTTTGGCCTGATTCCCGCGGCAGGCATCGAGATCGAATCTGACCGACGAAAGCGGCTTCGAATCAGCCGCTAATGTATTGCAATCTATGGTTGACTCTCGTCTTGAGCCTCACCCCATTGCTTCCAGTTCGTCGATCATTCCGGCGATCATGGACAGACCCTTGTCCCAGAATTTCGGGTCGGTCGCATCGAGCCCGAAGGGGGCCAGAAGCGCCTTGTGATGCATGGAGCCACCGGCGCGCAGCATGGCGAAGTATTTTTCCTGAAAGTCCGGCAGCCCCTCTTCATAGGCTGCGTAAAGCGCATTTACCAACCCGTCGCCGAACGCATAGGCATAGACGTAAAAGGGCGTGTGAACGAAATGCGGAATATAGGCCCAGAAGGTCTCGTACCCCGGCATGAAATCAAAGACCGGGCCAAGGCTTTCGGCCTGAATGCTCATCCAGAGCGCGTTGATGTCTTCGGCGGTCAGTTCGCCCTCTGACCTCGCGGCGTGCAGCTTGCATTCGAAGTCGTAAAAGGCGATCTGGCGGACCACGGTGTTGATCATGTCCTCGACCTTGCCAGCCAGAAGGGTCTTGCGTTCCTTTGCATCACGGGCCTTGGCCAGAAGCGCGCGGAAGGTCAACATTTCGCCAAAGACACTGGCGGTTTCGGCCAATGTCAGCGGGGTGTTGGCCAGCATCTCACCCTGAGGTGCCGCCAGAACCTGATGAACGCCGTGCCCCAGCTCATGCGCCAGCGTCATCACATCGCGGGGTTTGCCAAGGTAGTTCAGCATCACATATGGATGCACATTCGTCACTGTCGGATGGGCAAAGGCGCCGGGGGCCTTGCCGGGCTTTACGGCCGCATCGATCCAGCCCTTGGTGAAGAACGGCTCTGCCAGTTTGGCCAGCGCCGGGGAAAAGGCGGCATAGGCCTCTGTCACTGTGGCGCGTGCCTCGTCCCAAGGAATGGTGCGGTTTTCCTCTTCGGTCAGGGGGGCGTTGCGATCCCAAACCTGCAGCCGCTCCAACCCCAGCCATTTGGCCTTCAGCGCGTAATAACGGTGGCTGAGTTTGGGATAGGCCGCAACAACGGCATTGCGCAGCGCCTCGACCACTTCTGGCTCGACATCATTGGACAGGTGGCGGCCCATCTGCGGGGTGGGCATCTTGCGCCAGCGGTCCTCGATCTCCTTTTCCTTGGCCAGGGTATTGTGGATGCGGGCAAAGAGTTTCGCCTGCTCGCCAAAGGTTTCGGCCAATGCCCGTGCGCCGCTTTCGCGGCGGCCCCGGTCGCTGTCTGAAAGCAGGTTAAGGGTCGCTTCAAGCCCTTGCGGCTCTTCCGCGCCCGCCACGTCAAAAGTCAGCCCGGCGATAGTTTCATCAAAGAGCTTGTTCCATGCAGTAGCGCCGACAACCGACTGATCATGCAGAAACTTTTCCAACTCGTCCGACAGCTGGTAGGGACGCATGGCGCGTGTCCGGCCCAGTGCCGCCCGATAGGGTTCCAGCGCAGGGTTGGAGGTGAAAAACGCCTGATAGGTCGCCTCTTCGATCCGGTTGAATTCGAGGCTGAAGAAGACCAGAGGCGCGGTGAAATCGGTGATCTT
Organism: Paracoccaceae bacterium; assembly: GCA_049646265.1. Lineage (GTDB taxonomy): Bacteria > Pseudomonadota > Alphaproteobacteria > Rhodobacterales > Rhodobacteraceae > TMP-24. The sequence goes on along the minus strand of JBARVM010000224.1, from coordinate 578 downwards.
GTCCTGACAATCGGACATGAACTTGGCCCGCTTGCCGTCGGTGGTATTCTGGTAATAGCTGAGCCCGGCAAAGGACATGATACGCCCGGCGACCTGTTCGATCGCCTCGTGCCGCTTCAGGCATGCGAGCATCTGCGTGCCGTCAAGACCTGCCAGCTTGCCCTGATAATCGGCGGCAAAAGCGGCGCATTCGCTTTCTACCCATGCCAGGTCGCGGGCCAGTTCCGGGGCATCCTGCCCGCTGTAAAGGTCCGAAAGGTCCCATTCCGGCAGCTCACCAAAACTCTCGCCAGCGGCAGGGGCGTTGGCGTCGAAAACCGGATGGGGCAGGGCAAAACGCATGGGACGATCCTTTGATTTGTCGCCTCTGTCATAGGCGGGGGCGGGCCGGAAAGACAAGCGTTTGCGGCGAAATTGCCGCCGCAAAATCGGCGGTTGCAAGAATGTGATCGGCGGCGGGGCGCTTTTGCGGTAAGATAAGAGCAGCGGACCTGAAAGGGCCTGCGCATTGCAATGCACTTTCCCTGTTACCGCCCAAGGGCATCTGTTTACGGGAGTTTGCGACATGACATCTACAA
>JBARVM010000223.1:0-2100 GCA_049646265.1 Paracoccaceae bacterium | reverse complement strand
TTGTGAGAGAGTTCAAAGCTGCCGTGCGCCAGGGCATCACGAATATGTTTTGCGCGCTGTATCTTGGCAAAATTTTCCGCTAGGTACCTGGCAGCTCCTTTTTCCTTTCCTCGGAAAGCAAGCTCAGCAACACGTTCTAGGTAGGCTATCCTGTATTTTATCTCCGGTCGAACGCGCTCGTCGCGAATATCAGCCGGAACCTCTGGGAACATCGACCAGAATTTGCAGGTAAACTCTACACTATCGCAAAGCATGCTCCACTGCACTATGTTGTATCCAATGAGGAGCATAGCGGTCTGGTCGATAGCTGGGATAGTACCGGTTAATGGAGGCTTCTTCCCGCCCCACCGATCCAAATCGGAAACGCCAATGTCATCATTCGAAGCCATAGTGAAGAACCTCCTGAACATGAAGCCGAAGCCGCAAGATGAGGCCCCGGCTCCAGCCAAGAGTCAACTTTCGGATGACCAGTCGTCCGGCACGCGTGCGACCGAGGGGCCGATCCGGGTTGAATCGACGCTGAATGCCGCGCCCTTCTATCAAAGTCAGGGGTTCATTATCGAGAAAATGGGGTATTATACCCATGGGGAGGGTGGCCCAGAGATCCCCGTAGTCCATATGCTGCTTTCACCTGCCCGAACGCCCCGTTCACCGCGCAATGCCGCGCAGATATTCCGGAGCCTTGCATGACCAAAAGACCCAGCTGCACGCCAAGCGTCGCCATTGACGATGAAAAGGTCCGCGTAACGCGTTTTGATTTCGTACCGGGCGCGGAAACCGGATGGCACCGCCACGGCCATGACTATGTCATTACCGCGTTGACCGACTGCAACATGCTGCTGGAAGAGCCGGGCGGCGGCAGCCGCAGGGTTCTTGTGCCCGCCGGAACCTCCTATCGGCGCGACGAAGGGGTTGAACATAACGTCGTCAATGACGGCCGGGAGCCGATGAGCTTTGTCGAGGTCGAGCTGAAGTGACTATTTGCCAAGCCGCCGTCCAAGGCGGATCAGCGGCGCCTCGAACCACAAAAACGAGAAATGCGCCGAGCCAAAGCTAAGGCCTAGCGCCAATGCGCAAGTCGGCCAGAAATGCAGCCAAAGGCCCAGTCGCTCATAAATGGCAAAAAGCCCGTAAATAACAAAGAAGTGCATGAGGTAGATAAAGTAGGAATAAAGGCCGATCCGCGCCATGACCTGCATGATCATGCCGCGCCAGTTGTGCAGGAACAGCACACAAAAGGCGATCAGGCTGCAGGAGGCAAAAGTCACAACAGAGAATAGCGACGCCGAGGCAACATCGACCGGCCCCAGATAGCGCAGCGTCAAGAACACCACTGTCGCCGTGGGGAGCCACATCCAGCCAAAGCGGTAATGGCGCACCAGATAGGCGGTTATGCCGCCCGCGGCGATGGAATCGAGCCGCGCCAGGGGAAAGTAATAAACCTCGGCAAAGCCGATCGAATAGAGCCAGACACGCAGAAAGAACGGCGCGACCAGTAACAGGACAAGAAACAGCGGAAAGGCCCGCCGTGACAGGAGCGCCATCAGGCCAAAGAGCAGATAGGCGAACTCTTCAACCGTAATCGACCATGTGATGGTGTAGGGGACGGCATCGGGACCCCAAAAGGCCGTGAACCAAGCCGTCAGCATTGCATAGGTGATCCAGATCCGGTCAAGGATGTCGGCCTGTGTCCCACTCAGCAGCGATCCGATGACGAAAAGGGTCACTGCGACCATGTAAAGCGGGATGATGCGGAAAATCCGCCGGATGAAGAAACTGCCGACAGAGGCACCAGCACCTTGGCCAGTCAGGTAAGAGGTGATCAGATAGCCGCTGAGCGGAAAGAACACATCGACGCCCAGAAAGCCGTAACGCAAGAATTGTTGTCCAAGCCAGTCGATCTCTGCCGCGCCATAGCGGGTGCCGACATGGAAAAATACAACCATGATCACAGCGGCGGCACGCAAGGCATCGAGCGCAAGCGAGCGATCTGAAAAACCCTGAACCTTATGCATCGCGTCGGCGGTATCTTGATCTGGCTGGTTGCGGTTTGGCGGGCGGCTGCGCGATCATATCTTCCGCGCTGTCACCGGCCAGTTC
>JBARVM010000222.1:0-1595 GCA_049646265.1 Paracoccaceae bacterium | reverse complement strand
GCCTTTGATTGCACAAAGGGGGCGCGCGCCGATCTGGTTGACGGTGTGGGTTTCGCTGCGGATGGCGCCCTTGCGGGTGCCGACTGGCTGGCGGTTGGCCCCGACGATGCGCTGGTCAGGGCGGCCTGCGCGGCCGACTAGTCCGTTTCGGCCGCGAAAGGATCCCGCGGGTAGCGCACCTTTGTCAAATATAGCCCTTGTGGAGGGCAGACCGGCCCGCATGCGGCGCGGTCCTTTGCCCGCAAGGCCGCGCCAACGGCTTCTGGTTGCCAGGCGCCAGCACCCACCCGTTCCAACGTCCCGACAATAGAGCGGACCTGATTATGCAGAAAGCTGCGCGCGCGCAGGCGGAACTGAAATTCCGTACCGTGCGGGCGGGCATGTTCGGTGATGGTGATTTCGTCCAGCGTTTTCACCGGGCTGTTGGACTGGCACATGCTGGAGCGGAAGGTGGTGAAATCATGCAGGCCGATCAGATGGGCGGCCCCGGCCTGCATGGCGCTCAGGTCCAAAGGATGCGGCACCTGCCAGACCAAGCCCCGGTCATGCGTTGCAGGCGCCCGGCGCGACAGGAGCCGGAAGAGATAGTGCCGCTCGACCGCTGAAAAGCGGGCATGGAAATCATCCGGCGTTCGGGCGGCGGCAAGGATGCTGACGGCATCTGGTTTCAGGTGCCAGTTCAGCGCCTCGGTGAGGCGAAAGGGGTCCCAGTCGCGGGCAAGGTCGCAATGCGCGACCTGACCGGTCGCATGGACACCGGCGTCGGTGCGACCCGCCGCGGCGATGCTTGGCACGTCAGCTTGCAGCGCCGCCAGTGCCTTTTCGACGGCACCCTGCACCGACGGCTGCCCCGACTGGCGTTGCCAGCCGCAAAAGCGGCCACCGTCATATTCGATTTTCAGCGCAAATCTGGGCATGACTGTCCCTAGCGTCCGGCCGCGCAGCTGGCAACAGGACAGTGCGAGGCCCCCAAGGGGGCAGGCCTTCTCAGATAACGGTTTCCCGCGCGACGATGCTGCAATCGGGCAGGTCGTAATAGCTGCCCTTGTCCTCGCAATAGATCTGCGCCGTCATCTTCAGCGCCCCGGTATCGTCGATGGTTCCGGCAAAGATCGACACGACAGGGCGGTCGTCGGGCCGCCAGAAGAGGTTGCCGCCGCACCGCCCGCAAAAGCCGCGCTGGGCGGTGGCGGAGGAACGGTACCATTGCAGCGTGTCGCCCCTGACATGCAAGTCGGCGGCGCGTGCCTGTGTGGCGGCCACATAATGGCCGCTGGTCTTGCGACATTGGCTGCAGTGGCAGGCCACGACCGTGCGCAGGGGGCCAGTGACGTCATAGGTAACGCCGCCGCAAAGGCAGGATCCGTGATAGAGCGGGGCAGTCATGGCATGGTCCTTGGGTAAGGGGGGGGAGGCGGCCAGCAGATTAGGGTGCCTGATCTGTCATGGGTGAGGCTGGTTGGATTCTCTGATAATTTCCGGCTTTGATATTCAACTATCAAGGAAAAGAACAAACGATATCTTCTTGTCTAGGAGTTAAGAAAAACTTATTCATAGGCCATGCGAAATGCGCCCTTGGACTCCTTGCGCCTTTT
>JBARVM010000221.1:0-5803 GCA_049646265.1 Paracoccaceae bacterium | reverse complement strand
TCAGTCGGACACAAGGTCCGCTGACCGGTCGCACGCCGCAAGCCAAAGCTGAAAGTCGCGGATCGTGCCTTCGTAATCGGCCGTGGCCAGCGGACCGCCACCGGCATGGGCCGAGGAAAGGCCAAGCTGCAGCCATTCAAGTTTTTCACGATCCTCGGCGTTCACCTTTTCCCAAAGCGCGATCCTTTGGCGCACTACCGCCTCATCCAGATCGTCGCCATAGGTGGACATGGTCCATTTCACTTCGATCAGATCCACCGCGCGGGGGAAGATGCTCAGCGACACAAGCAGGCTCGCCGCCTGACTGGCGATCTGGCCGGGGAATCGGGCAAAAAGCGACGAGCGGTTGCGTTCGGCATCGCTTAGCCCCGGCGCGCCACGCCCGCGCGTGGGAATACCTTCGGGGTAATTGGCCGCATAGCTGGTAAAGCCGGGGCCAGAGACGGTTTTCCGTGCCAAACCGGTCGGCGTATAGCCATGCAGCGTTTCGGGATGGACCACCGACAGGTGATAGGCCTCCATGAAATTCTCGACCAGGGCCTTCCAATTGCAGCGCCAGAATTCCTGCGCGACGTGGACTAGGCGAAAGCTTTCGGTCTGATAGGGGGCCAACATCTGCCCAAGCCCCTCGGCCTCGGCGCCAAAGGGTCGGGCGGTGGGGTCCAGACTGGCATAGATGAAACCCTGCCAGAACTGGACAGCCAGCCTTGGCAGGTGGCAACCCTTGGCATCGAACCCGGCATTTTCCATGCGGGGCGCCCTGAGGAGCGCGCCGTCGCGCCCGTAGGCCCAGGCATGATAGGAACAGACAAACCTTTTGACATTGCCGCGCCCCTCGACCAGCGGCATGTTTCGGTGGCGGCAAAGGTTTGACAAAACCCGGATGTCGCCGTCATCGCCGCGAATGACGATCAGCGGCTCGCCAAGCAACTGCAGGGTGAAATAGTCACCAGGTTCCGGCACCTCGTCGCAGCGCCCAAGGCAGTGCCATCCTTTGGCCAGCACCGTGGCCTTTTCCCATTTGTAATAGTCCGGATCGGTGTAGAAGCCGCCGGGCAGGCTTTGGGGCCGGTCATCGGGGAGGGCCGCCAGAGCCTGCAGTTGCGCCCGCATCTTGCCCGTCCCCGTCATCGCGCCCCACCTGTGCGGGAGGTTGCACTTGCCGCAGGAGGATTGATCGGGCTGGCCGCGCCATAGGCGCGCTGCTGGTAGATAAGCGGCGAGCCGGTCGTGGCCACGAACACATCGCCGGTTTCGCCGAAGATGACATGATGGCTGCCAACCCGCGCGGCCGAGGAGACCCGGCAATCGAAAGCCACCAGCGGGTCGATCACCCGTGGCGCGCCGGAGGGCATGGGCATCCAACTGGCGCAGTCGAACCTGTCGCGCGCCATTTCGGGGAACCGTCCGGCGAAACAGTCGGAGATATGGGCCTGATCGGCCTTGAGGATATTCACACAGAAGACCCCGTTATCGATGATCTTCTGCGCCGTCAGGCTTTTGTGATGCACGCAGATCAACAGGGTAGGCTGCGGCCCGTCGGCGGAGACGGAGGACATGGCCGAGACGGTCATCCCCGCTCGTCCCGCCGCCCCGTCGGTCGTCACCACATTGACCGTACAGGCGACATGGCTCATGCCTTGGATGAAGGCGGCGCGTAGCGCCTCTGCCGCCGCACCTGCCGGGCCGGTTTGTTCCGCCGCGCTACCGCTCATCCCTTGACCATATCGGCGACATAGGTGGCAAACTCGTAATTCGGCCGTTCCAGATGCGACAGGTGGCCTGGCTTTGCCAGATTGGACGAAAGGCCGCGATAGACCTTCTCGGTGCAGCCGCGATCCTCTTCATTCACCTCGTCGAGCAGCGTTTTCAAGGCGCGAAAATGATCCGCTGCCTCGGCGTCGCCAGCGAAATCGGCCGACATGCCGCCGCCAAAGATGATCTGCACCTGACCCGGCCCTTTGGGATGTAGCGAAAGATACCAGAAATAGCCCGGCGTCAGCGTGATCAGCAGGCTGGGGTAAAGCGCCAGAAGTATGGTCATCCGCCGCCTGTCACCCTTCAGCCTCGTGTTGGTTGGATGGGCAAGGGCGATCTTCAACGTGTCGTCCTTGAGGATCGTATGATAGTTGAAGGCCTTACGCCCCGGCGGGCAGAACATCTCGTCAAGCCGCGTCAACCCGCCGATGGTGCCGGCGTGGCAGACCGGAAGGTGATAGCTTTCCATGAAATTCTCTGCGAGCACCTTCCAGTTCGTGTTCCAGACATGCGTCTCGCAAAAGCTTTCGACATAGTTGCCCATGTCGAAATCGCCGACCATCTCCTCCACCTCGGCCAAGGTCGAGGCAACCGGTGGTGCATCGGGGTTGAGCGTCACGAAGACCCAGCCCAGCCATTCCTCGCAGCGCACCTGCGGCAGGCGGTAATTGTCCTTGCAGAAACCTTCGTTCAGCGTCATCGCCGGGGCGCCGCGCAAACAGCCGTCAAGATTATAGGTCCAGGCGTGATAGGGGCAGACAATGGCCCGGACATTGCCGCGGCCTTCCAGTAGCGTCGACATCCTGTGCAGGCATACATTGGAAAAGGCCGAGAGCGTTCCATCCTTGCCGCGGATCACCACGATCGGCTGCCCGGCCAGTTCGGCGGTGGCATAGTCACCCGGATTGGCCAGCGCGCTGGCGCGACCGATAGAATACCATTCCTTACGAAAAATCTGCTCCACCTCTGCCGCGCAAAAGGCGGGCGAAGTGTAGACGCTGGGCGGCATGGCGCGCGCCTGCTCAAAGGGGGTGCCGACATTGGCCAGAAGTTCGGCCAACGCTTCGTCATGCTGGGGGGGAAGGGTCAAAGCACTGCTCCTGTCCTGAGTTGGCGGTATCATCGCCCAGTCAGCGACAATTGTCGAGTTGGCGCAAGGCGCAAAGCGCCCGGCGTGAGGTCATATGCGACACAGCCGCACCCGCGCCGATAGGAGACCGGGATCAGGAGGGCGGCTTATCCCCCTGATCCATCACCACGCGCTGCATCAGCGCATTTTCCAACTCGCGGTTCAGCTCTTTCATCCGCGACACATATTCTTTGTTCTTGTCGAAGGGCACGCCGGGTTTCCAGACCTCTGCCAGATCGCGCACCGAGGCGCGATCCATCTCGAAGAACAGCTTTTGCAGCTCATAGGCCTCATATTCGGAAAGTCCCATATTTTCCAGTACATAGCGGGCGACACGCAGACTTGAGTCGAAGAATTCCCGCACGATGTCATTGGCCCCGGCGCGGTAAAGTTCAAAGACATGTTCGCGATCGCGGGCGCGGGCGACGATATGTAGATCGGGGCGAATGCGCCGCGCATACTCGACCAGCTGGATCGCTTTCTTGCGGTCGTCAAAACAGATGACCAGCACCCGCGCCGTATCGATCCCCGCAGCCTTCAAGAGATCGGGCCGCGTCGGGTCGCCGACAAAACCCTTGAACCCAAAGGTCCGCATCACCTGAATGGTACGCAGATCCGGGTCAAGCACCGTGGTCTTGAACCCCGACTGGGTGATCATCCGGTTGACCACCTGACCAAAGCGCCCGACCCCGGCAATGATGATCGGCTGCTGTTCGTCAATTTCGTCATCGGGGTGGTTGACCTGGTCGTCCGCCATCCGCCGCGAAATGGCGTCCTGCGCCATGAAGAAGAGCGGGGTCAACACCATCGACAGGGCTATGATCAGCAAGAGCGTTTCCGCCGTGCCGATCGGCAGGATCCTTTGCGCCACAGCAAAGGAAGCAAGGACAAAGCCAAACTCCCCCGCCTGTGCAAGACCAAGAGTGAAAAGCCAGCGATTACGGCCATTTATACCAAATATATAACCAAGAACATAAAGCACCCCACCTTTGACGATCATCAGCGAAAGCGTCAGGATGATCAGCTGAAATGGGTTCGACAGAAACAGGGTCAGGTTCATGCCCGAGCCGACGGTGACGAAGAAAAGCCCCAAAAGCAGCCCTTTGAAGGGGGCAATGTCCGATTCCAGCTCGTGCCGGAATTCCGAGTTGGCCAGAACCACACCGGCAAGAAAGGCGCCAAGCGCGGGCGACAGGCCCACAAGGTTCATCAAGGTTGCGATCACCACCACGATGGTCAGCGCAAAAGCCGTCTGGATTTCGCGCAGGTTGGCGGAATGGACAAAGCGGTAGGCCGGGCGCACCAGAAAATGCCCCGCCAGCACCACCGCCCCCACAGCCCCCAGCGTGACCAGCGTCACCCCCCAGCCCGGCAGACCATCGACAAGACTGACCGCGCCATGCGCATCATCCGCCGCCCGTGCCAGGGCCCGCGCCCCCGGCAGCGCCAGCAGCGGCAGCAAGGCCAGGACCGGGATGACGGCGATATCCTGGGTCAAGAGCACCGAAAACGCGCCACGCCCCCCGGCGGTTTGCAACAGTTTCTTCTCTGACAGGGTCTGCAAGACGATCGCGGTAGAGGAGAGCGACAGCGTCAAGCCGATGGTCAGCGCCACCTGCCAGCGCTGGTGCAGCGCGAGGGCAATCAGGAACAGAACCAGCGTCGTGACGACAATCTGCAGGCCGCCAAGCCCGATCAGCTTCTTGCGCATGTCCCAAAGGGCGCGCGGCTCCAGCTCCAGCCCGATAAGAAAGAGCATCAGGACCACGCCGAATTCCGCCACATGCTGCAGGCCCGTGGTATCGGTGGCCGTCAACCCGAAGACCGGCCCGATGATGATCCCCGCCGCAAGATACCCCAGCACCGATCCCAGCCCCAGCCGCGAGGCGACGGGCACAGCGATCACCATCGCAATCAGGTAGAGCGTGGCCTGGAAAAGAATGGTCTCCATAGTCGGCTTTCTAGGTGCGTAAGGCGGCGCGGGAATCGAGCCGGTTCGAAAGGGTCTGGCTTTGCCGTCGCACGGCAGCAGGGCAGGTCCGATACAGCAGGTGAATCAACCGGCTCATGGAAAGGAGCCTTTCGCAAAACGCAGGCAAAAGATAGCCCGCCCTGCCGGGTTCCTGCACCCTGAGATATGCGCCATTTTGTCCATGCGCCGGAATATTGCTGCCGGTTTCGTTCAGCGGGACGCGATCAATCAACATTACCGGCGATGATAGCAGGGAAATACCGCAGGGGCACCCGAAACCGCCGACATTTTCACAAAAGTGATGCCATGGGGCGCAGATCGCCGCTGCAGCGGGCCGGGGTTGGGCGCTAGCCGTCCTTGACCATCTTCAGGACGATGGTCTTGCCCTTCTTTTCATAGCTCAGCTGGCTTTCGCCGATGGCACTGACCTTGCCGCCATCCAGCCGGTCACCGGCTTTGACCTTGACGAAACGCCCGCTCGGCAGCCGCACCAGCGCCCGGCGCGAGGAGGAAGAGCCATAGACACCGATCAGATTGATCGACCCAAGATTGATCGCATTGGCCACCGTGGCTTTCTTGGCCACGGTCTTTGTGGTTGGCATATTGGCGATGCCGGGTTCGGGTTCCGGCTCGTCCACCGGTTCGTCGCGACCAGCCTGGGTCGCGGATTCGGCGCTGGTGCTGGCGCTGGCCACCTGCGCTTCGGCAAGGGCCGCATCAACCGCCGCGCTGTCGATGGATTTGATCGCTGCCGCCGCGTCGGCATTGGCACGGGCCTTTTCGGCGGCCGCCAGTGCTGCGTTCGACCGCAAGGCAGGGCGGCGAGAGGTGGCGACAGCCAGACGGGAATCCGATAGCTGGCCAGCGGCGGCCGCCGCTTCGGCGCGGGCGGCGGCGGCGGCGGCATCGGCGATCGCCTCTTCCTGACCCTTTCTGGCCTCGGC
>JBARVM010000220.1:0-2591 GCA_049646265.1 Paracoccaceae bacterium | reverse complement strand
ATGGTACCGACGCCCCGGCTCGAACGGGGGACCCCTAGATCCACAATCTAGTGCTCTAACCAACTGAGCTACGTCGGCACTCGGGCCGGATTTAGCGCCTGCCCCCCCCGATTGCAAGAGTATCATTTGCCCAATTCCACCCGGAAACATCCCTTGCCAGCCCGGCGCCCAAAGGGTAGCCAAAGCGAGAAGCGAAAGGAGCCGCGCCATGGGCATCGACAAGCAAAGCAATATCGCCGCCGATCTGCAGATCGGCCCAACCGATCTGGGCATGGTGCGCATCTATGTTGCGGCGGAAGGCATAGAATTGCCGCTGGACTTCGATCCCGATGAGGCCGAAGAAATTGCCGAGGAATTGCGCGCCGCCGCCGAAGCGGCGCGCGCCATCGCCTCTGGCGGCAAGGGGCGGCGCCCTAAGGGCTGATACCATCCGCCGTCACGCCCGGGTCCATCTCTGCCCGCAGACGCAAGGCCGCGTGGCGGGCGAACTTCAATAAGACCGCTTTGCGCCGGGCCGCTGCCAATGGCGTGGCCTGCCCCAGCCGCAACAACTCCCCCCCATAACCGTCAGCGATGATCAGGCCGCTATCGTCGGGCAGAAGATCGGTCGGGAAATCCGCGCCCACCGCCCAGAAATAGCGATCCCCCCATTCAAGGTAATTCTGCCATTTTCGGTCAGTGGCGAAATCCGTCCTCGAGGATTTGCATTCGATGATCCACAATTCCCCCTTCGGCCCCAGCGCCATCACATCAATCCGCAGGCCGCGCGCGGGCACAAATTCCGTCACCGCCACGAACCCGTGCGACTGCAAAAGCCGGCAAACGCCGCGCGCAAGGATCTGTCCGGGCATGAGATCGGTCAACATGGGCAAAGAATGAACGAAAGGGGAACGTTTCGCAAGGCTTGCGTAAAGGGCCAGGCGCGCCTATTTGTTTCTGTGGCAGGTTCTGCTCTTCGCGTGCGGGCACTTTTTCCAGTGGCCGATAAGCATCTCCGAGGGAGCTGGCTCTGACAGGGTCCTGGCCTTGTTACCCGGCGACCACCTGAAAACTCAGGCTCTCGGGAAATCGAACGCCTTCACGGCCGCTGCGGTTCCTGCCACCTTTCCCACCATGAGGCGCGTGATCGCCGCCTGACCCCCGCGGCAGACGGCTTAGGAATAGCCAAAGCCACGCTGAGCCAGACTATTGTTTTTTGCCAAAGGCCGACGTGAAATATCTCTGCCTGCAGGACAGGCGGGCGGCTTGATCGGTGCGCCGGAATCTGTTTGCTTCGGCACCACCATCCAGCGCCGATGCGGCATGTTTCGCACCTGTGTGACAGTCTGGGGAAAGGGCCCGCCATGACGATCAGAAAGATTGATACGTTGGTCGTAGGTGGCGGTCAGGCCGGCATCGCGATGAGCGAACATCTTGGCAAACAGCAGATCCCCCATCTGGTCCTGGAAAAAGCCCGTATTGCCGAACAATGGCGCACCGGCCGCTGGGACAGTCTGGTTGCCAATGGCCCAGCCTGGCACGATCGTTTCCCCGGCATGGAGTTCAAAGGCATAGACCCCGACGGCTTTCCAGCAAAAGATGCCGTAGCTGCCTATCTTGAAGACTATGCGCGGATGATCAAAGCCCCGATCGAGACGGGGGTAGAAGTATTGAGCGCCAAGCGCATCCCCGGCAGCGGCGCCTTTGCAGTTGAGACCACCAAAGGAATGATAGAGGCGACCAATATCGTCTGCGCCACCGGGGCCTTTCAGACGCCGGTCATCCCCACCCTCGTCCCCGAGGATGCCGGTATCATGCAGATCCATTCGCACCACTATCGCAATCCGGGCCAGCTACCGGCGGGCGCGGTTCTGGTCGTTGGCGCAGGCTCCTCCGGCGGGCAGATCGCACGGGAATTGTTGGAGGCAGGGCGCAAGGTCTATCTGTCGGTTGGCCCGCACGACCGCCCACCTCGCTCTTATCGCGGGCGGGACTTTTGCTGGTGGCTTGGGGTTCTTGGCCTTTGGGATGTCGCGGCCATGGCGCCAGGCACCGAACATGTGACCATTTCGGTCAGCGGCGCCAAGGGTGGAGAGACGGTTGATTTTCGCCGCCTTGCCGCGCAGGGCTTGGTGCTGGTTGGCCGGACCGAAAATTACAGTGGCGGGGTTATGCGGTTTGCCCCCGATCTTGTGGCCAATATTGCCGGGGGCGATGCCAACTACCTTGGCATGCTGGATGCTGCCGATGCCTTTGTCGCCCGCACCGGGATCGACCTGCCGGAAGAGCCGGAGGCGCGTCTGCTGCCCGCCGACCCCGATTGTCTCACCAACCCCTTGTACGAGCTTGATCTGGCCGGGGCTGGTGTCACCTCCATCATCTGGGCAACCGGATTTGCTCGCGATTACAGCTGGCTGAAGCTTGACGCTTTCGATGCCAAAGGGGTCCCCCGCCACCAGCGCGGCGTTTCCGTGGAACCGGGGGTCTATTTCCTTGGCCTGCCCTGGCAATCGCGACGCGGCTCTTCCTTTATCTGGGGGGTCTGGCATGATGCGAAACATCTGGTCGACCAGATTCAGATCCAACGCAAATATATGGAATATCACAGGAAC
>JBARVM010000219.1:0-4223 GCA_049646265.1 Paracoccaceae bacterium | reverse complement strand
GCAGCGCGCGCGCCAGTTGTGCGATGGGGCAAATCAGGCCGTGGTGGCCTTCGCCTCGATCACCTTGCTTTTGGTGCCGTTAGCGTTGGCAATCTCGATCCGGCGAGGTTTCAGCGCCTCGGGCAGCTCGCGCAGAAGATCGATATGCAGCATACCATCCACATGGCTCGCGCCACTGACCCGCACATGATCGGCCAGCGCAAAGCGCCGTTCAAACGCGCGGGTGGCGATGCCGCGATGCAGATAGGTCTTGGGCGTCTCGTCGGCGGCCTTGCGTGCGGCCACGATCAGCGCGCCTTCCTTCACCTCGACCGTCAGATCATCGGCGGCAAAACCCGCGACGGCTACGGTGATGCGGTAAGCATCCTCGGCGGTCTTTTCGATATTGTAGGGCGGATAGGTCGGCTGGGTCACGTCGGAACTGGCAACCCGGTCAAGCAGATCGGCGATCCGGTCAAAGCCGACGGTTGCACGGTAAAGCGGTGCGAAATCATAATTTCTCATGGTCATCCTCTTCAAAGCGATGAAAGGTGCCGCCCCAGATGGGCACGGCGAGGTTACAGTCCTGCCGGGGCCCGATTGGCACCCCGACAGCGGATATTTGGGAAAGGGAATGGCAGCTTTCAAGGGTGCTGCCTGCGCGAAAACCTAAGGCGTGATGAATTTCGCGCCGCCGCCCGTAGTGCGCCCGATGACCTGCGGCAATTTCCCGGCAGGCTTCGCATCGCCCGCCACGGTCGCCTGCCCGGCCCTGTAGGCGCTGAGCAGATCTTCATAGGCCAGACCCATCTGGGCACCAAGCGACACGGCAGCACCGTCAAGTTCCGCCTTGGCCGAGACGACCGAGACAATCGTCGGCCGGCCATTGACCATGCGAAAGATCGGCGCACCCGAGGAACCGAAATCGACCGAACAGGAAAAGACCGTCATCCCCGGCTGCGGCGCAATCACATGGCAGGCCCGCTGAAGCGACGGCGCATCGGCCCGGTCAAAGGCGTAGGAAACCACCTCTACCTGATCATTTTTCATCGGGTCCGACCCGATATCATAGGGCAGGATCCTGCCAAGGCGGATGGGCAGATCAAGTTGCAGCAAGGCCAGATCATAAGGCACGCCGCCCAGATTTTCCGGCCCGGCATATTTGTAGGACGGATGCGCCAGAATGCGCCGCACACCACGCTCTGCCGCCGTCTGGCCATTGCGCAGACCGGCCCTAAACCGAAAATCAGCCGGGCGGTAAGGTTGCATCGTATCAGTGTCATAAAGGCAATGGGCCGCGGTCAGCACCAGATCGGGCGCAATCAGCGCGCCGGTGCAAAAAGCCTCGTCCGCGATGTCGATGCGGCCCACCGCCTCCCAGCCGCGGCTATCGTCGCGGGTTTCCAGCGCGTGCAGGTCGGAATCCTTTGCCAAGGCCTCAAAGGCCGCGCTGATCATTAGGGCGGTCAGCCCTGCGCAAAAGAACAATGATCGGATCATCCATCTCTCCGGTATTCGGTTATTGGCTAGCCGAGCGCTGCGGCAGGAATATGTCTCAATCCGTGCCATATTCGGACCCTCTTGTGAGGCCTGTCAGGCCTGCCGGGCGGGGCCCGCCGGTGGCCCAGTCGATCAGTTCGACAGTATGGACAACGGGCACGGCACTGGCAGCGCCGATCTGCATCATGCAGCCGATATTGCCCGCCGCAATCACATCCGGCGCCGTTGCCGCGAGCGTCGCCACCTTGCGCCGGCGCAATTCGGCGGAAAGTTCGGGCTGCAAAAGGTTATAGGTCCCGGCAGAGCCACAACAAAGGTGGCTGTCGGCAGGCTCCACCACCTCGAACCCCGCAGCGCGCAACAGCGCCTTTGGCGCGCCGGTAATCTTTTGCCCATGCTGCAGCGAACAGGCCGCGTGATAGGCCACGCGCAAAGGTTCTGGTGCGTGGGCCCGGGGGGCCAGTTCCGCCAGAAGTTCGGTGATGTCACAAGCCAGATCAGCCACCCGCGCCGCATCGGCGGCCAGATCGCCACCACGGAACATATGGCCGTAATCCTTTACCGTCGTGCCGCAGCCAGAGGTGTTGATGACAATCGCATCCAGCGCCTGCGCCCGATCTTCCGCCGCAAAGGCCCGGATATTGGCCGCAGCACTGGCCTGCGCCTCGGCCTTGCGGCCCATATGATGGGTAAGCGCACCGCAGCAGCCTGCCCCCGCGACCACCACGACCTCGCACCCAAGCCGTCGCAAAAGCCTGACTGTCGCGGCATTGATATCGCCGTTCAAGGCCCGCTGCGCACAACCGGTCAAAAGCGCGACCCGTTTCCGCCGGGCCCCGACCGCTGCAAAAACCTGCGGATCGTCCTGGGCACTTGGCGGTGCGATCCTGTCTGGCACAAGCGCCAGCATGGCGCGCAGACGCCGGTCGGGCAGAAAGCGCGCCAGCGGTCGCATGAGCCTGGCCCCAATCAGGGCCCAGCGAAACCGTGCCGGGTAGGGCAACACATGTGCCAGAAGCCAGCGGAGCAACCGTTCACTCGCCGGGCGGCGATAGGTCTGTTCGACATAGGCGCGCGCCTGATCGGTCAGATGCATGTAATGCACGCCGGAGGGGCAGGTGGTCATGCAGGCGAGACATCCAAGGCAGCGGTCCAGGTGCCGGACCGTGCGCGCATCGGCCGGGCGACCGGATTCGAGCATCTCCTTGATCAGATAGATGCGCCCGCGCGGGCTGTCCAACTCGTCGCCCAAGATCTGATAGGTGGGGCAAGTCGCGGTACAAAAACCGCAATGCACGCAGGAGCGAAGGATATTGTTGGCCTCTGCCAGGTCAGGATCCGTGAGCTGTTCGGCTGTGAATTGTGTCTGCATGGCCTAGCCCATCAAACCGGGGTTCAGAAGCGCCCTTGGATCAAATCGCGCCCTGAGCCCGGCCGTCAGGCACGCCACGGCCGGATCTTCCGGTTCGAACCGGGGCAGGCGGCGGCGGGTCTCGGCGCTGGCGCGCACCAAAAGCGCATGGCCGCGGTAGGGTGCGGCAAGGGCGCGGCCATCGCTCCCCTCGGGCAAAAGGGCCCAGATCAGGCCACCCCCCCAGTCCAGTAGTACATCCGAAGGCAGGCGCGCGACGATAGCGGGCGCATCCGACGGTGGCACCGAAAAGCGCCAGACATCGCCCACCTGCCCGTGAAAGGGCGCGACATTGCTGACCGCATGCCATAGCGCGCCGCCCTCCTCTACCCGGTCGGCCCCCAGTGTATCGGCCAGCCGCCCGGCGCGGTAGGACACAGAGGCGGCAAACCCCTCCACCCGCGCCAGAACCGTGCCGTCAGGCAAACGCGCCGCGCCATTCACCTCATAGGGCGTGGCAAGGGCTAGGCGCATCAACTCCGCCGCCTCGGCCACACTTCGGTCTTGCCAGACCAGCGTCGCGGCAGCGGGCGGGGCGGGCTGCGTCTTCAGGGCGACTTCGGTCAACACGCCAAGCGTGCCCCAAGAGCCGGCCATGAGCCGGACAAGATCATAGCCCGTGACATTCTTCATCACCCGCCCGCCATTGCGGATGATCGCACCCGTGCCATCGACGAAACGCACGCCCAAAAGCGCGTCGCGCGCCGCACCCGCCTGAATGCGCCGGGGGCCGGAAAGGTTCGCCGCGATGACGCCGCCTATGGTCGGCTTTCCACCGGTTGCAAGAAGGCCGCGCCAGTCGGGCGGCTCGAACGCCAGACGCTGGCCATGCGCGGCCAGAAGGTCAGTGATCTGCGACAGGGGCGTCGCTGCGCCAGCCACCAGGGTCAGCGTCTCCGGCTCATAAAGCGCGACCTGCGACATGGCCGAAATGTCCAGCGCCTCGCCCCCGCCGCTGGGCGCAACACCACGGGTGCCGCCACCGACCACAGCGAAAGGCGTGGTGGCCCCGCGTAGCGTCTCGGCCAGATGTGCTTCGCTGGTGACGATCATCTTGTTGTTGCGATCATGTCCGAAGGGGCCCCTTTGCCGGACAGGATGCACGGCGCCCGGGGCGACAACAAGGGCTTTTGGCCGGACCCTTTGGCGCATAGAAGGCAAGGCTGCCCTACCGCTACACCCGCTCCAGCGCAAGACGCCCGGCAAGGGCGGTCAAAAAGAACGGGAGCGACAGCATGAAACCTCCTTCAGGCGGGTTCGCGCAGAACCCGTGGCACCTTGAATTCGACATTCTCCTGCGCGGTCTCGACCAGTTCCACCGTCACGTCAAAGC
>JBARVM010000218.1:0-2362 GCA_049646265.1 Paracoccaceae bacterium | reverse complement strand
GGCCTGGCCGGTCGGCGCGGCCACCTGCCTGACCTGGCTCGTGGCAGCGCTGATTGGGCGCATGTCGTCCTTGTCGGCGTTGGTCGCCTCGGCTCTTGCTGCTGTCTGGGCGGACTTTTTGGGCTATCCGTCGATGATCTGGCTGACGGTACTCTTGGCAACGCTGGTTTATTGCAAGCACCGGCCGAACATCGAGCGTATCCTGGCCGGGACAGAGCCGAAAATCGGTCGGAAAGGTTAAGCCTCGCCGCTGCCGCGACGGGGTTAAAGCGCCGCCTCGGTGTAGATCGGCGTCAGATCGCCTTGCCAGTCGCCATTGAACCGCTCCAACCAGCGGTCCGCCTGCACCTTGCCCGTCGCCATGCTTTCCATCAAGGGGGCCAGATGCGCCTCTTCGCCCTGCCCGCGCCCGGCCAGACCGGCATGCGACAGGCCAACCGTCGCGCGGGCCAGATCGATCAGCTTTACCCCGCCCGCTTCGCCCTGAAGACCCGAGACCGAGGCCGCAACCCGCAAACCCTCCCGGGTTTCGGCATCAAACCCCTTGACCAGATCCCACGCGGCATCAAGCGCGGTCTGGTCATACATGAGCCCGACCCAGAAGGCCGGAAGTGCGACGATATGGGCCGCATCGCCAACATCGGCGCCGCGCATCTCGATGTATTTCTTGACCCGCGCCTCGGGAAAGACCGTGGTCATATGGTCGGCCCAGTCCGAAAGGGTGGGCTTTTCACCCGGCAAGGCGGGCAGTTCGCCCTTCAGGAAGGCGCGGAAGGACTGGCCCAGCGCATTGATGTACTTGCCGTCGCGGTAGACGAAATACATCGGCACATCCAGCACCCAATCCACATAGGCCTGAAAGCCCATCGCCGCGTCAAAGACAAAGGGCAACATGCCGGTGCGGCTGTCATCCAGACTGCGCCAGATACGGCTGCGCCAGCTTTTGTGGCCATTCACGCCACCCTCGAAAAAGGGCGAAGAGGCAAAGAGCGCCGTCGCCACCGGCTGCAGCGCCAGCGCCACGCGCAGTTTCTTGACCATGTCCGCCTCTGACGCGAAATCGAGGTTCACCTGCACGGTCGATGTCCGGTACATCATCTGCGTGCCATGGGTCCCGACCCGACCCATATAGTCGGTCATCAGCCGATAACGCCCCTTTGGCATCATCGGCATATCCTCGTGCCGCCAGACGGGTGCGGCACCGACGCCCATATGGCGAATGCCCAAAGGTTCGGCCACGGCACGCACTTCGGCCAGATGGTTTTCAAGTTCCGCCCGCACGTCGTGGATGGTGGAAAGCGGTGCGCCGGATAGTTCGAACTGCCCGCCGGGTTCCAGACTGACATTGGCGCCATTTCGGGTCAGGCCGATGATATTGCCCTGCTCTTCCACCGCGGTCCAGCCGAACCGGTCGCGCAACCCTTCCAGAAGGGCGCGAATGGAACGTGGCCCCTCATAGGGTACCGGCGCGAGGCTGTCGGTCAGATAGCCGAACTTCTCATGCTCCGTGCCGATGCGCCAATCGGCCTTGGGCTTACAGCCTGCCGCCATATATTCGGCCAGCTGTTCAAAACGTTCGATCGGGCCGCCGCCGGATTGAGGAATAGACATGGGGCGCTCTCCGAGCTGACGCGATGGACGTTCCGATCTGTTGCGGACACTCGTGGCTTGCGAAAGCGGTCAAGTCAAGGGCAGCTCTGCAGGTCTTCGCCAAACCGTGATATCGGTGCTTGCGCCCTCTGACGCGCGGGCAAAACGGCGCATGTCGGCCCCTGGCAGCGTGGCAAAGGCATCAAAGAGGATTTCGGTTCCTGCCGCGCCATGCGGTATCAAGATTGCCTGGCCATCCAGTTGCCGCAGGCGCCAGTGGCGGCGACCGTAGTAGTCCAACACCTGCACTTCGCTGAGGTCAGCCAAAGCGACGTAGCCGCCGAACTCGGGGCCAAGATAGCCGATCTGGCCTTCGTCGAACTCGACCAGGCCTGGCACTCCGGCAAACTGGTGGAAATGCAAACGCCGCAGGGCGAGTATCAGCCAGCCCGCTGCGACCAGCCCGATCGCGGCGCCAAGCGGGGTCAGCAGATAACCGCCGCGAAAACCGATCCAGAGGCCCAGAAGGCCCAGCGCAAAAGCCGCCGCCGGTTCGACCCAGCGGCCAAGGGTTGCACGGGCCTCGGGGCGCAGAAAGCTCATTCCCAGTCCCCGGCGTGCGCTTGCCAAAGGGTCAAAAGCGCCATGGCGGCGGTTTCAGCGCGCAAGATACGGGGACCGAGAGAGATCGGGCAGACGAAGGGCAAGGCACGCAGCCGGTCCCGTTCGGCGGGGGAAAAGCCGCCCTCTGGGCCGACGAGCAGCGCCGCAG
>JBARVM010000217.1:0-1747 GCA_049646265.1 Paracoccaceae bacterium | reverse complement strand
GATTTCGCTACCCATGCTGGTGGAGCGGGATGTTGGTCTGCCCATGGCGGTCGTCATGTCGGTTCGGTTGACCCGGCAGAATCCGCGCGTGGTGCTTGGCTGGGGCGCTATCGTGGCGGCTGGGCTGATCCTTGGGGCGATCCCCCTGATGCTCGGCCTGGCGGTAACCTTGCCGATCCTTGGCCATGCGACATGGCATCTTTACCGGCGCGCCGTGATCTGAAACCGCGACGGACCCTATCGACCTGGCGGGCCGCACACTGCCTTATCGGTGGCCCGCCCTAGCCAAGTTCGGCGAAATGAGCGGCGACCCGATCGAAAAAGGCCGCGCGGATGGCCGGGGTTTCCATCATGATCTCATGCTCCGCCCCTTCGACCAGCTCCAGCTTGCCTTGCGGCCAGCGGGCCATATAGCGGTGAATGGGGCGTGTATCGACTATCGCCTCTCGCGTGCCAAGCGCGCAGTAACAGGGTACATGCGGCGGTGGGCTACGCATCAGGGCAGCGCATTCTAAAAGCGCCTCGTTCAGCCAGTGAAGCGAGGGGCCGCCAAGCGCCAGATCGGGATGGCGGGTTACCTGTTCGCGCATCCACAAGAACATCTCTTCATCGCGTGTCAGGGTGTTTTCGGCAAAGGTGGCCTTAAGGACATAGGTCAAGGGGCCGGTGCCCGGCGCATAGAAATGCGACAGGCCAAAGGGTCGGCTGAAGCTGGAGATGATCCAGGCGGCCGGGCGCAGCGCCGGTGCGATCTTGATACCCCACATCGGCCCGGTAAAGACCACCGCCCGCACGGCGAGGCCCCTGAGCAACGCGCGCAACCCGATAGCGCCACCCATCGAATGGCCGATCAGGTAATAGGGCTCTGGCATCTTTTCGCGGCGGCAATGGGCGACGAGCGCAGCCACGTCCTTCTGAAAATCGGCAAATCGGTTGATATGCCCAACCAGTGGGTCCTTGTGGTCGCGGTCCGCCAGACCCTGGCCGCGCCAGTCGATGGTCGCCATGGCATAACCGCGACTGGCGAGGTCCAGCGCGGCGGGGCCGTATTTTTCCACATATTCGGTGCGGCCGGGGAAGAGCAGAACCGTACCCTTGGCCCCTTCTGGCCAAAGGCTGGCGCGGACCCTGACCCCATCTTCGCAGGTCAGCCAGTCCGTGCGCCCTCCGCGCGGCGCCGAAGAGACGTCATCATAGAACGGCGCCCCCGCACCGCTCACGACAAGGCCGATCCAAGCTGGATTGCCAGACCCATATTGCCGTCGACAGACAGTTTGCCCATCATGAAGGCCGCCGTCGGATTTACCGTACCTTCGAGAATACCCAGAAAAGTGTCGGCGCTTGCTGTCAATGTCACATCTGCCTCTTCGTCGCCGGCACGCGCACCGGAAGCGTCCAGCATCAGGGTGCCTTCGTCCTTGATGACGATCTTTGCATTACCCTCAAAACCATTTGCCAATTTTGTATTCAGCGCTGCCACTGCCTTGTCGACAACCGTGCTCATTCTCTTTCTCTCCTTCGTGATCCGGGAACGCTCGCATTTCCCAGTATATGCGTTAGACTGACCCCGTTATGAGCAGCCCTGCAAGATATCGCAAATATATCGTTGCGTCGCTTTGTGGCGTGTTGATGGCCATTATTACGGCATTTCCGGGATTTTCCGAAGAAAATGACCAAATGGAAGGCTGGTTTGCCGAGTTGGCCGATCCGGGAAATGACAATTGGGAACGCGCTTTCACCGATATAG
>JBARVM010000216.1:0-4358 GCA_049646265.1 Paracoccaceae bacterium | reverse complement strand
CGCGACGCGTAAAGGTCCCGTAACTCCTTCCAGCCGGACCAGAAGGAAGCAGCCTGCTGGTTGGAAGATTCCGCTGCCAGAATGTCGAGATGCATGTGCCACCCTGCCGCAATCATGTTTCGCGCCGCGCCATCGTCGAGCCCGCTGTGAGTCAGTGTCAACAGGACCCGATCCCCCTTGGTCTCAAGTTCGAACGTGACGGCTCCATGGCCCCACGAAAACGTCAGAAGACGCATGGGGTCGACGGCGATGATGTGGCTTTGCATGCGCTGTTCCTCAGCAAAACCGTTTGGACGGTGATCAGTGGGGTCGCTCAGGTCGTCGTTTCGCCAAACCAGCTCCAGCGATGCTCCCGGGGCAAGGTTCATCTCACCCGATGCCAGCCATTTTCGGCGAAGTTCACTGTCGGTAAGGTAGCGCCAGACACGCTCGATCGGGCCCGGAAGCCAGCGTTGTATGACTAGGGTCGACCCATTCTCGACTTTGGCGAAAGCATCGGTCATCGGTTGCTCCTGCATAATTATTCTCCTTTGCCTTCAGTTGAATAGGCTGGAGGCTCGACCAACGTCGCTTGTGCATCCTCATAGCTCAGGATGCGTTCGAGAGTGTCGAGGCGATCGGTCCAGAACCGTTCAAAATACGCAAGTTCGTTCATTGCCTGCATCAGTGGCGCGGCCTCGAGGTGACAGACGTGCGTGCGCCAGCAGATTTCGCGGCGGACTAGCCCGGCTTTTTCGAGAACCCTGATGTGCTTGGAGGCGGCTGCAAGTGTCATGGGATGCGGTTCGGCCAATTCGCTGACGCTTCGTGCACCCTTTGACAGATCGCGCAGCATCGCCCGCCTGGTCTCATCGCTCAGGGCGTGGAAAATTAGGTTCATCAGTCCGCATCCATCATTATACCATATAGCATAATGACAGAGGTCGCCCGATGAGTCAACCAATAAGTAAAATGATGTAAGCTCACTATAGATTGCAACAAATGGCTGAAAGCCGCCATTTCCTACACAAGTCCAGCCTCTCATTTACTCCCAAAAGACACATTGACCGATCCCCCTGGCACCTTTCTGCATCCCCCAGGAGCAGACAATCAGGATCAACTACTCGGTCCAATTATCGATTGCGCAGGGTGTGAAGTTCGACTTCTTAAAAGGCGTGACGCGGTCCCGGATCACGTCCGGGGCCTCGTGTTCCGGAATATGGGACCCTATGTCGCACATACGAGATAGGCCTGCAGCCGATGCTGATGTCTGGCGGAACTGCCGCTTATCTCTTTTGCCGGACCTCGGTTTTTTCTCGCATTCAATTGGGCGGTCGAAACATCGGGAAGAGGGGCGGTGCATGATCGGTTTCTATCAATCCTATCTGCTCTAAGCCGAAACGCTGATACAGCGTCAAATTAGCGGCGTTGGTCGATTCCAGATAGGCCGGTCTGCCATCGCTGTCGCAGTCTCTCAGGCACGCCTCCAGTAGTGCCGAGCCCATGCCTTTCCCTTGAAGCGCCGGATCAACGGCTATGAATGCAAGATGCCAACAGGGTTCCGCGGGGTGATATTTGTCCATCAGTTCAAAGGTAGAAAACAACGCAGCATGTTTTTCGCGAGCGACGGTTTCTTCGAAACATGCAACAAGCTTTTCCTCGTCTGGGTGAACTTCGGGTGGAAGCCACAATGCGCCGGCTGTGCAGTCGACGTTGCGGTAGGCTGATCCGTGTTCAAAGCCTCGACCACCAAAGAAATCCATCACGCGGGGAAAGTGCGTTAAAAATTCCTGCGGTTCTGGATAGAGCCAACGCATGAACGGATCAGCGGCGAAACCAAGAGTCAGACCGCTGAGAAGCTGGTCCGCTTCGGAACGGGTAGCGATACTGAACATGGCTCCCCCTTATCCTATGACCTAAAAATAGTATTACACCAACGTCAGGGCCGGGCAATAAACATCGATGACATAGGTATCTGTTCTGGGCGCTCGGGCAGACTTAGGTCCATCAGGTTGAAGCTTGTGTTTGGCCCTTTTGACTGAATGACCAACCGCTCTGGACTTTTCTGCATTCCCCCGCCAAAACCGCCGGAAATCGGCTTCCAGGCACAGCTTTGTCGGGGAGCCCAAGGCAGACCATCAGGATCAACTACTCAGTCCAACCGTCGATAGCGCCGGGTGTTAAGTTCGGCGTCCCAGCCGACCCTTCCCGGATCAACTGCGGGGCTTACATGCTTCTGCCCAGCTGAACGCCAGGCTGGGCAGCTTCGGCATTTCCATTTCCGAGTTTGCAAAACCCAAAAATCTTTGCAGAACTATATTGGGACTCCAAGCATGGCGAATGACGAGAGACAACCGAGGGCGCATCAGTCCACTTTCGCCGTCACAGCTTGTTGATAAGGGGGGACAGCCATGAACGATCATCTGGCCGGGTCAAACGATGCAGCCGTTGCGGCAATAGTGAATTTGGTTGCAGATATGTCGCCGCCATGACCGCAGGCGATCGCGCCGCCCTGGAAAGTCTGTTCTTCGAAAATGCCTGCGAGGTAGGACACTATCAGGGCGAACTTCTCTGGAACACGCGGGACGCATTCATTGGCATGTGCGAGGAGGCAAAGACCGATGACTTGAACCCTGCCTGGACTATTCGCAACCTGTCGGTTCATGGCGACATTGCGGTTGTCCATGTGCAAAATGACTGGGCCGGATTGCCCTTTGATGACATCCTGACGCTTCTTCATCACGAAGGCGCATGGCGCGTCGTGTCAAAGGTCTATCGCGTCCGACCTTGATCGGGACGGGGTCGGCACCCGTTTTCATTGCGGCGGCAACATTAGCCCACACCCTTCGCATCCGGCAGACTAACACATCCCTGACAGGTTCCTGCATCCCCCACTGCTGTGGGCTGCGTCAGGTGGCGATCCAGATGGTCTTGGTCTGCATATTCTGGCCCAAGGCTTCCGTCCCACAGTCGCGGGCAAAAGAGCCTGACATCTTGTAGCCGCCGAAGCGCGTCTGGATATCACCGTCGATATAGGCTTGCCCACTTGGGGTCAGCCAGCTTGCGACATTGCGAAAATCTGCATGGGTCGGGGCCATGGGGCGCCTCCTTTAACGGCGCAAGTTTCTGGCGAACGCGCGAATGTCATTGATCAGCATCTCCGGCTCCTCCATCGCGGCGAAATGGCCGCCGCTGGGCATTTCCGTCCAATGTTGGATATTGTAGATCCGTTCCGCATAGGACCGGGGTGGCCAGCGCAGCATCTCACGCGGAAAAACGGCACAACCGGTCGGCACCTCTACCCGGCGCCCCTCTGGCGAGAGTATCCGTCCCCCCTCCTCGCGCCGGCCATAATAGATCCAGGAGGCGCTGTTGAAGGTGCGTGTGGCGATATAGATCATGATATTGGTCAGCAGATCATCCTTGGAATGGGCTGCCTCTATTTGGCCGGTCGGCACGTCGGACCAGTCGTGGAACTTTTCGATCAGCCAGGCGGCGATCCCGACAGGGCTGTCCATCATCGCATAGCTGAGCGTTTGCGGTCTGGTGGCCTGCTGGGTGCGATAGCCGTCCTGCATGATCTGGTCGCGGTCAAAGGCGGCGGCCCATTCATGTTCTTCGGCCGAGTGCGGCCCGTCCGGGTGGCGCATGGTCAGGACATTGATGTGAATGGCAAAGCAGGCAGGCGCATGGTCATATCCGAGCCAGGAACAGATGGCCCCGCCCCAGTCGCCGCCCTGCGCCAGATATCTGTCGATCCCCAGATTATCGGCCATGAGCCTATGGATCACATCAGCCATCTTGCGTGGCCCATAAGGGCGCGGTGGCCGCCCGGAAAAGCCGAAACCGGGGAGCGACGGGGCAATAACGGTGAAAGCATCGCGCACATCGCCGCCGAACCGTTCCGGGTGGGCCAGCGGCTCGATCAGATCCAGAAACTCGGCGACCGAACCGGGCCAGCCATGGCTTATCATCAGCGGCATCGGATCGGGGCCACTGCCCGTTTCGTGGATGAAATGCATGTCGATCCCATCGACAGGCGTTTTGAAATGCGAAAAACGGTTGATCCGGGCCTCTTGCGCGCGCCAGTCGAAACCATCAATCCAATAGGCGCAAAGTTCCTTGAGATAGTCCATGTTGGTGCCATAGTCCCAACCGCCATCGTCAGGCATTTCATGCCAGGGGTAATCCGCTACCCGCGCCAGAATTCCGGCCAGCACTGCATCGGGGACGTGAAGCCGAAAAGGCGTCAGGCGGGGATTATCGCACATGCTCTTCACCAAACCTCGTCTCCTCTACCCTTCGATGCGCTGGCAGCCCCGCTTTGCAGATAAGCCGACTGTTGTTCCGGTGTCGAGGAACAGGAATACGGATCCAAA
>JBARVM010000215.1:0-1829 GCA_049646265.1 Paracoccaceae bacterium | reverse complement strand
ATCCTGAATGACGCTGCGGTTGATGTCGTCGGCGAGTTCCCCGTCGATCTCCACCCCACGGTTCATGGGGCCGGGATGCATGACGATGGCGTCCTCTTTCGCGTGGGCCAGTTTCTCGGCGTCGAGGCCATAGCGGTGGTAATATTCCCGCTCCGACGGGATGAAGCCGCCGTCCATCCGCTCCTTCTGCAGGCGCAGCATCATCACCACGTCGGCGTCCTTCAGCCCCTCGCGCATATCGTCGAAAATCTCGCAGCCGAACTCGGCCACGCCAACGGGCATAAGGGTTGGCGGGGCAATCAGGCGGATGCGGTTTTCCATCTTGCCGAGGAGGATCAGGTTTGACCGCGCCACCCGGCTATGGGCGACATCGCCGCAGATGGCGACAGTCAGCCGCTGCAACCGGCCCTTGGCACGGCGAATGGTCAGGGCATCCAGAAGCGCTTGGGTCGGATGTTCATGGCGCCCGTCGCCCGCATTCAGGACGGCGCAATTCACCTTCGACGCCAAAAGGTTCACCGCGCCCGACGACGGGTGGCGCACAACCAGAAGATCGGGATGCATAGCATTCAGCGTCATCGCCGTATCAATCAGCGTCTCGCCCTTTTTCACGCTGGAATGGGCCACCGACATATTCATCACATCGGCGCCAAGCCGTTTGCCAGCCAGCTCGAAACTAGCCTGTGTGCGGGTCGAATTTTCGAAAAACATATTGATTTGCGTCAGACCGGCCAAAGCATCTGCCTGTTTGACCGTGCGCCGGTTCAGATCGACATATTTCTCGGCCAGATCCAGAATGGAACGAATTTCATCTGGTGCCAGATGTTCGATCCCCAGAAGGTGGCGCGCGCGAAAAGTCATGGGGCCCTCCGTTTCATGCGCTTATGGCAAATGGCGGGCGGTCGGGCAACGCTCAATCGCCTTCGGACACGGCAGGTGGGTCATGATAGATATGTTCGCGGCCCTGATGGTCAGAGATCAGATAGTGGCTGCCCTGCCGCTGCACATAATCGGCGGTGACCGGCACCTTGCCAAAGCCGCCGGGAATATCGATCACGTAAGTCGGCAGGCAAATGCCCGAAAGCTGGCCGCGCAGGTTGGCCATGATCCTTTGGCCCGCGGCGATGGTGGTGCGGAAATGGCCAGCCCCCCGCGCCAGATCGCAATGATGCAGGTAGTAGGGTTTGACGCGGCAGTCGATAAGGGCGCGGAAAAGCGCCGCCAGACAGCTGGCATCGTCATTGACACCGCAGAGCAGGACCGTCTGAGACAAAAGCATCAGACCCGCCTCATTCAGACGCGCCAGTGCGGCGCGGGCTGTTGGCGTCAGTTCCTGCGGGTGATTGGTATGGATCACCAGAACGACAGTGGGGTGGTTCCTTAGCGCCGTCAGCAACGCCGGGCTGATCCTTTCGGGGGCCACAACCGGTACCCGGCTGTGGATACGAACCACCCTTACATGCCCTATCGCTGCAAGTTGTTGCAGGATCAGGTCGATGCGCCGGGGCGAAAGGCTAAGAGGGTCGCCGCCGGTCAGGATCACCTCTGCAACAGCCGGGGTGCGGCGGATATAGGCCAGCGCCGCCTCCAGATCCGCATCCGGCAAAGGGCCGCTGGCGCCGACCGTTTCGCGTCGGAAGCAAAAGCGGCAATAGACCTCGCAGCTTTGGGTGACGGCAAGGATCACCCGATCGGGGTAGCGGTGGGTCAGACCCGCGACGGGGCTATGGGCCAGATCGCCAATCGGGTCGGCCAGCTCCTCTGGCCGGATGGTCCTTTCGGCGGCGGTTGGGACGAACTGCCGAGCTACCCCGTCGCCGGGCTGACAG
>JBARVM010000214.1:0-2861 GCA_049646265.1 Paracoccaceae bacterium | reverse complement strand
CCTTAGTTTGGCAGCGCCTGGGCTGGAGGCGAAAGGCACCCTTAGCCTTTCCGATGAGGGCGGGTTGAAAGAGGCGCGCTTTAGCGGTTTGAAGCTGCGCGACTGGTTCATCGGCGATGTGACACTGACCGGGCAGGGGCCGGGCCGGCCTATCGCCCTTGCCGTCACCGCCGGAGAGGCGGACATGCGGCAGATCGACTTTGCGGCTGGCCGAAGCGGAACTGGTGCGGCGCCAGTCATTGATGTTGCGCTTGACCGGTTGCGTGTATCGGCGGACATCGCACTTGACCAGTTTCGCGGGCGTTTCAGCTTTTCCGGTGGGATGAGCGGCGATTTCACCGGGCTGATCAACGGGCAGGCGCCAATGCGCGGGACAATGGTACCGGCCAAGAACGGGCGTTCGTCTTTCCGGCTGGAAAGCGACGATGCGGGGCGCGCGTTGGCGGCTGCGGGCCTTTATGCCAGCGGTCGCGGCGGGACCGTAAAGGTAGTCATGCAGCCGCGGGACGAGGCGGCGACCTATAGCGGCACCCTGAATATCCGAAATATTCGCGTGGTGGATGCGCCGGGCCTTGCCAGCCTTTTGAATGCCGTCTCGGTGGTCGGGCTTTTGAACGAATTGCAGGGTGACGGTATCGTCTTTTCCGATGTCGAGGCGCGGTTTCTACTGACGCCAGAAGCGGTTCAGATCCGCAAGGGCTCTGCTGTCGGCGCCTCTCTCGGCGTGTCGGCCGAGGGGCTTTACCGGATATCCAGCAAAAGCACCTCTTTGCAGGGTGTCATTTCTCCCGTCTATATCCTCAACGGTATCGGCCAGATCTTTTCGCGAGGGCGGGACGGTTTGTTCGGCTTTGCCTATCGCTATGAAAGCAGCCCTGCGGGGTCGAAGGCCACGGTCAACCCGCTGTCGATCCTGACGCCCGGCGTCTTTCGCGATATTTTCCGCAAAGACCCGCCGAAGATCGGGGAATAGGATGAAACTTTCGGATTTCGATTTCGATTTGCCAGAGCGGCTGATCGCCACAAGACCGGCGCGGCCACGTACGGCGGCGAGGCTGCTTTTGGCTGAAGGCGGCGCAATAGCCGATCGGATGGTCAGCGATCTGACCACAATCCTGCGCCCCGGCGACCGTCTGGTGCTGAACGATACCAAGGTCATCCCCGCGCGTCTGTCGGGCACGCGCCAGCGTGACACGGGGCAGGGGCCTGCCACCGCCCGGATCGAGGTGACCCTGTTGGAGCCCTTGCCCGCTGGCCATTGGGCGGCCCTTGCCAAACCTCTGCGCAAGTTGCGCGCTGGAGAGGCAATCCGCTTTTCCGAAAGGCTGGTGGCGCAGGTAGAGCGGATTGCCGAAGGGCAGATGGAGGTTTCCTTCAATCTTGCCGGCCCTGATTTCGATGCAGCGCTGGCCGAAGCCGGACAAATGCCGCTGCCACCCTATATTGCCGCCCTGCGTGCGCCCGACGATCAAGACCGCGAGGATTACCAGACCGTCTGGGCCCGCCGGTCTGGCGCGGTTGCGGCGCCAACGGCATCACTGCATTTCGATCAGGCCTTGCTGGCAGATCTTGCCGCGCGGGGTGTCAACTTCAGCCATGTCACGCTACATGTCGGGGCCGGTACCTTTCTGCCGGTCAAGGTAGAAGATGTTACGACCCACCGGATGCATGCCGAATGGGGCGAGGTCAGCGATCAGGCGGCAGCGGAGATAAACGAAACTTTGGCCGGCGGTGGCCGGGTTATTCCGGTCGGCACCACCGCGCTACGACTGATCGAAACCGCTGCCACCGGTCCGCGCCAAATCGCATCCTGGCAGGGGCCAACCGATATTTTCATCTATCCCGGCTACCAGTTTCGCGTCACGGGTGGGCTGATGACCAATTTTCACCTGCCAAAATCAACCCTTTTGATGCTGGTTTCGGCGCTGATGGGGCCAGAAACAATTCGCAAGATTTATGACCATGCCATTCGTCACGAATATCGGTTCTTTTCCTATGGTGACGCCTCTCTCCTGTTCCCGGAGGCGTCATGACGTATTTACCTGAAGCTGGTCGCTTTGGTAGTTCAGTCCGCAACGCTTGCGGGTTATAGGTCGAAAAAACATGAAGGCCCCGCCATGCTTAACGTAATCCGAAATTCCTGGGCGCTCTTGCTGGGAATGATGCTGTTGATGTTGGGCAATGGTGTGCAGGGCACACTTTTGGGTATTCGTGGCGGGATCGAGGGGTTTTCGGCCACGCAAATGTCGATCGTCATGTCGGCCTATTTTCTGGGCTTCCTATTCGGTTCCAGTATGGCGCCAAACATGATCCGCCGGGTTGGTCATGTACGGGTCTTCGCGGCGCTGGCCTCGATGATTTCGGCGGTCTTGATGCTTTATGCAGTGGCGCCGAACTGGATCGCCTGGGCGGCGATGCGGGTGGTGATCGGCTTTTCATTCTCCGGCGTTTATATTGCCGCCGAAAGCTGGCTGAACAATTCTTCGACCAATGAAAACCGCGGGCAGGCCCTCTCGCTTTACATGATGATGCAAATGACCGGCATCATCGCGGCACAGGCCATTCTGAATATCGGCGATCCGTCGGGCTATATCCTCTTTGTCATCCCGTCGATCCTCGTGTCCATTTCCTTTACACCAATACTTCTGTCTGTCGCCCCGGTCCCGGCCTTCGACACCACCAAACCGTTAATCTTTCTGCGGCTTTATCGGGCCTCCCCCTTGGGCTGTGTGGGGATGTTCCTGCTCGGCGGCGTCTTTTCCGCTCAGTTTGGCATGTCGTCCGTCTGGGGTACGCAAGTCGGGCTAAGTGTGCGAGATATCTCTATTTACGTCGCGGCGATCTACGTTGGAGGCATGGTC
>JBARVM010000213.1:0-3369 GCA_049646265.1 Paracoccaceae bacterium | reverse complement strand
TGTCCAGCGCAACGCCAAGCGCGGCGGATAACTGTTCAGCCTCTACCGCGTTCAGCACCAAAACCGTGACATGGGGCAAGACCGCCCGCACCGCAGCTATGTCAAAGGGTGCGGCCGAGTAGATCACAACCATGCCCTTTTCCGCCGCCAGCGCCGCCGCTGTCGCCTGATGCGCCGTCTCATTCTGCAGGATCAGGATGTCGCCGCGCTCGGCTGGCGCCAACGCCGCTTCTACCAAAGAAAAGGGCATGGCGTTATTGGCGCCAGCAAAAAGCACGATGGCATTTTCACCCGCCTGATCGACATTGATGATCGCCTGACCCGTTGGCGTGTCAAGTCGGGCTATGTGGCGCGTTTGCACGCCCCAACCCTCCAGCCGGTCGATGATCCAACCGCTGTCCGGTCCAATGGCGCCGATATGGGTCACCGGCACCCCGGCCTTGGCCACCGCCGCCGACTGATTGGCGCCCTTGCCGCCGAGCCCGATCTCATAGGCCGTTGCCGCCAATGTTTCACCGGGCTGCGGCAGATGCGGCACCCGGTAGAAATGGTCGATATTGATAGAGCCGAGATTATAGATCATCCGCCCCGCCCTTCCCTATTTCGTCTGGCCAAGGCGGCAGGCGGCAATGACGGCCATGTTGAGAATGTCATTCACCGTCGATCCTGTGGCGCAAATCTGCACGGGCTGATCGACGCCGGTCAGCATCGGCCCGATGATCGTGGCCCCGCCCATTTCCTGCATCAGCTTGACCGAGATAGAGGCAGAGTGCCGCGCAGGCACCACTAGCACATTCGCCGGGCCCGTCAGGCGGCAAAAGGGATAATGGGCCATCTGTTCCATGTTCAGCGCCACATCGACAGCCATTTCCCCGTCATATTCGAAATCGACATTGCGCCCGTCTAGAATCTTCGGCGCCTGATGCATCTTGGTCGCCCGTTCGGAAACCGGATAACCAAAGGTGGAAAAAGAGGCGAAAGCAACGCGCGGATCAAGCCCTAGCCCGCGCGCAACCTGCGCGCCGCGCTCGGCAATATCGGCCAGATCATTTTCGTCCGGCCATTCATGGACCAACGTATCACCGATCAGAACGATCCTGCCCTTTTGCACGATGGCGGTTATGCCAACCGCACCATCGGACGGACGCGCATCGAAGACATGGTTGATCAGTTCCAGCACATGCGCCGACTTGCGTGTGGCACCGGTGACCAGCCCGTCGCCATGCCCATGCGCCAACATCAGCGCCGAAAAGACGTGGCGATCCCGGGCGGCGAGCCGGTGAACGTCATGGTGATCGAACCCCTTGCGCTGCAGCCGGTTGTAAAGAAAGTCCTTGTACTGGTTGAGATGCGGGGTGGTGGCGGCGTTCACCACCTCTATGTCGCGAATGGCCTCGCTTAGCCCTTCGGCGGTCAACTTCTCGGCCACGTCCGCTTCGCGCCCGACCACGATCGCCCGACCCATCCCGGCACGGCCATAGGCCGCCGCAGCGCGCAGGACACGCGGGTCATCGCCCTCGGCAAAGATCATCCGGGCCTGTGCGGCGCGGGCACGGGCATGAATACCCTGCAAGATGGCTGCCGTCGGATCCATCCGCGCCTTCAGGCTAAGCTCATAAGCCGCCATATCGACAATCGGCCGCCGCGCAGCACCGGTCTTCATGCCAGCGCGGGCCACCGCCGGCGGGATGACATAGATAAGGCGCGGGTCGAACGGTGTCGGGATGATATAGTCGCGGCCAAAGGTCAGCTTACGCCCATAGGCCATCGCCACCTCTTCCGGCACTTCCTCGCGCGCCAGCCGGGCCAAAGCCTCGGCACAGGCGATCTTCATCTCGTCATTGATGGCGCGGGCGTGAATATCAAGCGCACCCCGGAAAAGATAGGGAAAGCCCAAAACGTTGTTGACCTGATTGGGATAGTCGGAACGGCCGGTCGCGACGATCGCATCCTCGCGTACCGCATGCGCCTCTTCTGGGGTGATTTCCGGGTCCGGGTTCGCCATGGCGAAAATCACCGGATTGGCGGCCATCGAGGCGACCATCTCTGCCGTGACGGCACCCTTTGCCGACACCCCCAGAAACACATCGGCGCCCTTCATTGCGTCATCCAGACTGCGCGCGTCCGTTTTGGCGGCATGGGCCGATTTCCACTGGTTCATGCCTTCGGTACGGCCCTGCCAGATCACGCCCTTCGTGTCGCACATAATGCAATTTTCATGCCGCGCGCCCATGGCCTTCAGCAATTCCAGACAGGCGATGCCCGCAGCCCCGGCACCATTCAGAACGATCTTCACCTCGCCGATCTTCTTGCCAGACAGTTCCAGCGCATTGATCAGCCCGGCCGCGCAGATCACCGCCGTGCCATGCTGATCGTCATGAAAGACCGGGATATCCATTATCTCTTTCAGGCGCTGTTCAATTATGAAACATTCCGGCGCCTTGATATCTTCCAGATTGATCCCGCCAAAGGTCGGACCCATCAGGCTGACGGCCTTGATGATCTCTTCGGGATCTTCGGTATCAAGCTCGATGTCGATCGCGTTGACGTCGGCAAAGCGCTTGAAAAGCACTGCCTTGCCCTCCATCACCGGCTTGGAGGCGAGCGCCCCGAGATTGCCCATCCCCAATATCGCGGTACCGTTGGAGATGACCGCGACCATATTGCCCTTGGTCGTATAGTCATAGGCCGTCTCTGGCGCATCGGCGATAGCTTGAACGGGCACCGCCACGCCGGGTGAATAGGCCAGCGACAGGTCGCGCTGCGTCGTCATCGGCTTGGAGGCGACAACCTCGTATTTCCCCGGGGTTGGGTTCAGGTGATAGGCAAGCGCCTCTTCTGGGGTAACACGGTTCTTCGACGACATTGACAGCGGTCCCTTTGACTTTTCCCCCTCAATAGCTTTCGCGGACACCTGCCACAAGTCAGTGCATTTGGACGGATTTCTTTCTTTTCCCGGTGGGGGCGCTTCTGTAGGGTCGGCGCGACGGAAAACAGGGAGACGGCTGTGGGCGCGAAAGAGGGCACGGTCACGCCGATGATGGCGCAATATCTGCAGATCAAGGGGCGCTATCCGGATGCCCTCCTGTTCTACCGGATGGGCGATTTCTACGAGATGTTCTTTGAGGATGCAGAGGCCGCCTCTGCCGCGCTCGACATTGCACTGACCAAACGCGGGCAACATCTGGGCCAGGATATTCCGATGTGCGGCGTGCCCTATCATGCCGCCGAAGGCTATCTTTTGACGCTGATCCGCAAGGGCTTTCGCGTTGCCATCGCCGAACAGATGGAAGACCCCGCCGAGGCGAAGAAACGTGGTGCCAAATCCGTGGTGGAACGGGATGTGGTGCGGCTGGTAACGCCCGGCAC
>JBARVM010000212.1:0-3732 GCA_049646265.1 Paracoccaceae bacterium | reverse complement strand
GCTTATGGCTTGGCTGGTGCCCGTGTCGGCTATGGGATCGGCCACAAGGATCTGATCCGCGCCTTTGACAAGGTACGCAACCATTTCGGCATGTCACGCCTTGGCCAGGCCGGGGCGCTCGCGGCGCTGGGTGATAGCGACCATCTGGCGCGTTTTCAGGGCTTTCTGACCGAGGCCCGCGCCGAAATATCCCGCATTGCCCGCGCAAACGGTCTGACGCCTTTGCCCTCCGCTACCAATTTCGTCACCATCGACACTGGCACCGACGGCGCCTTTGCCCGCCGTCTGGTCGGCGCGCTCGCCGATCGGGGTATCTTTGTCCGCATGCCCTTCGTCGCACCGCAGGACCGCTGCATCCGCGTCAGTTGCGGACGCCCCGCGGCCCTCTCTGCCTTTGCCGAGGCGCTGCCCGCCGCCCTTGCCGCCGCCCGGCCGGGATAACGGCTGCCCCCTTCCCCCCAGGTCTATTTCGCCTATATCAAACAGAAGGCAGAAGGAGCAGCCATGTCCGGCGCGGCACAATCAGACAGAACCATCCTGCGCGTCGCCGGGGCAGATACCCGCGACTTCCTGCAGGGCCTTGTCACCAACCGCCTACCCGACGCCACCAGCCCCATCACCTATGCGGCGCTCTTGAACCCGCAGGGCAAATATCTGGCCGACTTCTTCCTTATCGCCGATGCGGACGACATCCTGATCGACTGCCATGGGGCGCTGGCCACCGGACTTGCCCAACGGCTTGGCCTTTACCGTCTGCGCGCCAAGGTGACGATAGAGATGACGGAACTTCATGCCAGCCGTGGCCTTGGCCCCGCTCCCAAAGGCGCCCTGACGGACCCGCGCCACCCGGCGCTTGGCTGGCGCCACTATGGCCCGCCACCCGGTACGGAACCCGGCGCAGAACCCCACAGCGACCCCGCCACCGATTGGGCGGCGCTGCGCGTCGAGCATCTGGTGCCCGAAAGCCTGATCGAGCTGATCCCCGACGACAGCTATATCCTCGAAATGGGATTTGAGCGGCTCCATGGCGTCGATTTCCGCAAGGGCTGCTATGTCGGGCAAGAGGTCACGGCGCGGATGAAACACAAGACCGAACTGCGCAAGGGTCTGGCCCGCGTGGCCATCGACGGCAGCGCCACCCCCGGCACGCCGATCCTGACGGCGGATGGCAAGACAGCGGGCACGCTTTTCACCCGCTCCGGGCAACGGGCGCTGGCCTACCTGCGCTTTGACCGGGCCAACGGGCCGCTGACCGCTGGCTCGGCCAAGGTGACGCTGGATCCCTGAGCGGGCCGCCTGCCCCGCCCTAGCGCCAATAGGGGTTCGACCATGCCCGGCGCCCGGCACGGTCCACCACCGTTACCCGCAGCCAGGGCGAGGTGCCATGCTGATCCAGCGGCACCGTGGCGCGCGTCATCGACAGGCCATGCACCACCCGCGCCGCCTGCCCATGGCCCTGCACCTGCACTGAAACCGCCGCTGAACATTCCACCTCTACAGCTGTGTCGCTTATCTCGATCCGGCGAATTTCCGGCCCCTGACTGGCATAATGGTGACCGGCCTTCAGGGCGGCTACCAGCGCCTCGGGATCATTCTCCTCGGCCTTGACCATGACCCAGCCGCCGAAATGATCTGCCGAATGGAAATGCGCGTCATCCGTGGCGATCAGCCCCAACCTGCGCCCCGCACTGAACATCCGGTCGGCGATAGAGGCACCATCGGCGCGGCCCGCCTCTACCCCGCAGCTGTGATTATAGATCTCGACTGCATGGGCGGCGTCGATCCCCATCGCGTCACCCAGCGACAGGCCGGACCATTGCGGATGGGCTATGGCCACGAAACCCCCGGCCTCGCGGGCGCGGCGGGCCAGTGCGGCGCCGCTTTCCATCCCCGGTTCGGGGTTAAAGCTCATCGCGGTGGGCGGTTCGAAATCAAAGGGCAGGCCCACCGCAAGAATATGCCACAGATCGCCGTTCTCCATCGCACCGGAATGAAGTTCGGCCCCGATCAGCGTGGTGAAATCCGCGCATCTAAAGGGACGAGTATCCACCATCGGATAGTTGAAATAGCCGATGAAATGGTCGGTGAGTGCCAGAAAATCATAGCCTTCGTCGCGGTAGCGGCGGCAGACCTCTTGCGGCGACAGGCCACCATCGGAACGGGTGGAATGCGTATGAAGATTTCCCCGGTAAAACCTGCCCTTGGCGGAAAATGCGTCTGACATGCGACCCCCCTTTTGCCACCGCAGAATGTCAGGACGGCGGGCGGTTGCAAGAGGGTTCAGTGGCGTCGGGGCAGCAATTGCCCCATTCACGCCCCGATTTTTTCTTCGCCTGATCGCATTCGCCACCTAGAATTTCTTGTTACATTTCTGTTACAACTACGACATGAGGCAGAGATGACCGGGGCAAACCCGGCGAAGGCAAAAGATGAAACAGACAAACGATGCGGTCGTGGCCGCACAGCATGCGGCGCTTTGTTATCGCCAGACCCCTAAGGGCCGAACCAAGATCCTGTTGATCACCAGCCGCGACACGGGCCGCTGGGTGCTGCCCAAAGGCTGGGCTGATCCGGGGGAGGCGGGGGTGGACAGCGCCCGGCGCGAGGCCCATGAAGAGGCAGGGGTGGTGGCCCTCCCGGCAGGGATCGCCGCGGGCACATATCATTATGACAAGCGCATGCCCAAGAATTGCACCATCCCCTGCACCGTCGACGGGCATGTGATGAAGGTTGACCGGCTGGAGAGCGATTACCGCGAAGCCGGGCAACGCACCTTGAAATGGTTCAGCCCAAGGGCCGCCAGCAGTCTCGTGGATGAGCCGGGTCTGCGACAGATCCTGCGGCAATTTTCACCACCCGGCCTCACATAGACGCGCAGAAAGGCCGGTTGAATTTTTCGTCAAAAGCCCCAATGTAGGGGGCAGAGTTGAAACGCAGGCCCACGGATGATCCTCTTTAGCCTTACCTGTGACAGCAGCCACCAGTTTGAAAGCTGGTTCCCCTCGGGCGAAGCCTTTGACAAGCTTCAGAAATCGGGGATGCTGACCTGTGCGGAATGCGGCAGCAAGGCGGTGCGCAAAGATCTGATGGCGCCGATCGTGCTGCAAAGGCCCGAACGGGATGCGGGTAAGGAGGCGGCGGCTGCCAAGGCTCAGCCTCCGTCGCAGCCCCTGTCGCAACCCGCAAGCGCGCTCGAGGCGAAGCTGGCCGAATTGCGCCGCCATGTCGAAGAAAACTCCGAATATGTCGGCATGAATTTCGCCGCCGAGGCGCGCGCCATGCATGATGGCGACAGCCCGGTGCGGGCGATCTATGGCGAGGCCCGCGCGGAAGAGGCCCGCGCCATGCTGGAAGACGGGGTGCCCGTGGCGCCCCTGCCCTTCATCCCCCGCTCCAAGGTCAACTGACGCTCTCCCGGCGTCGTCTCTGCCTAGAAAAGGCTGCCCTGATCGGGCGGCGGCTTTTTTGCCTTGCTGCTGCTGGTGGTGGGGCGGGCTTGTGCAGCGGGGGGCGCAAGGCTTGCGACCTGCAAGGGGGGCGCAGCAAGGGCACCGTCGTGAAATTCGATGTCGAGGGGTCCGGCCACGGCGGCCTCTGCCCGGCTGGTGACGATCCTTTCGCCTGCAGGCACCACCGCATAGCCGCGCCGCAGGGTTTCGCGGTAGCCCAACGTCTGACGGGTCCGGTCAAGGCTGGCCAGCCGGTCAGCCAGCCGCTCCAACCGCTGTGGCA
>JBARVM010000211.1:0-1653 GCA_049646265.1 Paracoccaceae bacterium | reverse complement strand
TTGTGCGTGCAATCGCGTCCGCGCGGGCGATGATCCGCTGCGCTGCCACAACATGCAGCTTTTCGACGATTTTTCCATCCACAACCGCAACGCCCTTGCCAAGTTTTTCCGCCTCGGCATAGGCGGCAATCTGCAGATGGGCCTGCTCGAGCTCGTCCGCCGAAGGGGCAAATATCTCGTTCGCAATGGCGATTTGCGCCGGATGGATCAGGGTCTTGCCGTCAAAACCCATGTCGCGGCCCTGATTGCATTCGGCCCGCAAGCCTTCCTCATCCTTGAAGGCATTGTAAACACCGTCGATCACCACCCGGCCATAGGCCTTGCCGGCCAGAAGACACATGGAAATCGCCGTCATCAACGGCTGCCGGTCGGGGCGGAACCGCGCACCGATATCCTTGGCCAGATCGTTGGTCCCCACCACGAAACCCGCCAGCCGCGGATGGGCGGCCACTTCGGCCGCATGCCAGGCGACCACGGCGGTTTCCATCATCGCCCAAAGCGGCAGGTCCGGCACCAGCTGCGCCACCGCCTCCACATGCGACGGGTTGGACACTTTCGGCACCAAAAGCGCCTCTATCGGGCTGGCGGCAAAGGCGGCGCAATCCTCGTAACCCCAATGGGTATTCAGCGCGTTGATCCGCACGATCCGGGCACGGCGGCCAAAATCCACCGTCTGCAGCACCTCCGCCACCGAGGCGCGGGCGCGCGCCTTTTCATCCGGCGAAACCGCATCTTCGAGATCAAAGATGATCGCATCACACTCAAGACTGGCGGCCTTGCTCAGCGCCCTCTCGTTCGTGCCTGGCACATAAAGCACTGACCGGTAAGGCCGCTGTATCTCGCTCGTCACGGGAATCATCCGCTCTCCTTGGAACTTTCTGTCGCAAATGACCACAAAATTGGTTTTTTCTTCAAGGTCGATCTGCTGCATCGCAGAAATTCACCCCTTTGCCTAGCCATCGCCACCAATGCGGCGGCGAAAAAATGTCGCAGCGCGCCGGGCGTTAACCATTTTTTCCATCCGCCGGGTGCAGGCTTTTCGCAAGACCGCAGAAAGCCAACCTTTGACCAGATCGAGCATGAAAATGACCGCCAAACATCTTTTCGCCCTTTCCTTCGGATTTGCTGCGCTGATTTTTCTGGGCACGGTCGCGCGGGCCGAAACACCGGTCCAATGCGCCAGCCACGCCGATGTCGTCACCCGTCTGGAGGAGGCCTATGGCGAAACAAGGCAAAGTACCGGTCTTGGCGCAAACAACGCGCTTTTCGAAC
This sequence comes from Paracoccaceae bacterium, assembly GCA_049646265.1. GTDB lineage: Bacteria > Pseudomonadota > Alphaproteobacteria > Rhodobacterales > Rhodobacteraceae > TMP-24. Next base: position 381 of record JBARVM010000211.1, on the reverse strand, counting down.
TTTTCGCCTCTGATACGACCGGTACCTGGACCATCACCATGACGATGGCCGGCGGGCTGACCTGCCTGATGGCCTCGGGCGACAATTTCCAGACAATGGCGCCATCGCTGCCGGCCCGCGGCAGCCCGGCCTGAAAAACGGGCGCCCGGCGGACAGGGCCGCTAAGTCCGCCTTAACGTCTTTATCCGATGAATAGGCGCAGTTGTCGGGGGCCGACGGCCGCGCCTTGACGGGCTTGCACTGACGTCGCTGTGGGATTAGGCATGCCGCAAATGAACCATCGGACATAGGAGCGTTTCATGGCCAGACCGAAAATCGCGTTGATCGGCGCCGGGCAGATTGGCGGTACACTCGCCCACCTCGCCGCGATGAAAGAATTGG
>JBARVM010000210.1:0-2096 GCA_049646265.1 Paracoccaceae bacterium | reverse complement strand
GTCCAAGCCAGTCGATCTCTGCCGCGCCATAGCGGGTGCCGACAGGGAAAAACACAACCATGATCACAGCGGCGGCACGCAAGGCATCGAGCACAAGCGAGCGGTCTGAAAAACGCTGCACCTTATGAATCGCGTCGGCGGTATCTTGAACTGGCTGGTTGCGGTTTGGCGGGTGGCTGCGCGACCATATCTTCCGCGCCGTCACCGGCCAGTTCGACCGGGTCCGGCAGCGGCTTGTCCGGTTTTGCCGGATAGCGCGTATAGCGGATCTTGCGGTCATTGCCAGTCTCAACCGGCAGGGCGTTCTGGTCCGCCTCTACCGCCGTGATCAGGAAAGCGCCGGAACCATAGATAAAGAACACCAAGGAGGCGATCTCGCTCCAGATGTAAACGGTGGCGAGGGTCAGCATCAGCGAGACCACCACAAAGATCCAGGCAAAGCGCGCATGGTCAAGGGCGCTGTCTCGGGTGAATTTCCGCCGCCCTATCATAGTGATACCGACGACGACCGAACCGAAATGGAAGGCAAAGGCCGGAATGCCAAAGATCAGCGCATCCCCTAGCCAGAAATTGTCTAGGCTGCCGCTTATCCAGGCTGGCGCATCCCAGCCCCGTAAAAAGCCAATACCGAAAACCGGTGTACGCCCGATCTGTCGCAAGCCATACTCCAACAGGACCTTTCGGTAGTTGGCGTTATATGCGCTGAAGGCCAGTCGTGAACTGATGGCATAAAAGGCCGGCCTGTCGGACAGCACTTCGAGGATCGCATAGGCAATGGCGCCGGCAATCAGGAAGATCTTCCAGCGGTTCGGGTTCTGACGGAACAGATAATCGTAGGCGATCAAAGGGATCTGACAAAGAAGCGCCAGAAAGGGTCCGCTCGACACTGACATCAGGCAGCAGAGCAAGACAAAGCCGGAGCCGACCCAGCGCGTAAAGGTCTTTATGCGATCTTTCAGCCCGACATAGAGCAGGGCAAACGCCGTAGAACAAAAGAGCCCGTAATGGATAGAGTGGACGAAAACGAACTGCACCCGGTCCATGCCGAGCCGCCTTGCATAATTGGCATCAACCGGCGTCTTGATGAAAGGAATGCCATCGAGCAGACGCGGGATGAACATGACACCTGTCTTTGCCTCGTAGACGGCAAAGGGAAAGCTGATCAACACGAAGGTAATCAGGATACGCGAGGCATATTGAAAGTCGGCGACATTGCGGATCGAGGCGCGCGCTGCCAGATAGGCCCCAAGGAAGATCGCCGCGTTCGAAGCGCTATATTCGAAGGCCACGGGCGCCGATGTGACAAATGCCGATAAGGTGCGCCAGCCCATATAGAGAAGCACCAGAATGTCAGTGGGCAGTATCCTGCCATAGCGACCAGACAAAAGCTGAAACAGCAGGATCGGCACCAGCGGAGTGAAAACCAGACGGCTGAAGGTCAGGTTGAGGCTGCCGACCTGGAAATAGATGGGAATCATTAAGGCCAGCAGGGCGATAAGCGCCAACTTTGGCTTGCCGTCACGCACCTTGCCGGGCGCCGCAGACGGATTGAGAGAGGACCGGGTCATCATTGGCGGATCATCTCTGAATGAAACCTGTTGCTGAAAAAAGTATCGACGGTTGCGCGGAACATAGAGGCGGCCCGAAAGCCCGTCTAGCCCTTGTCGCGCAGCACAGGACAATCCCGTGACTTCGTGGCCACTGACCTAACAGCTGTCCCAATCTGGATAAATTTCGTATGACCAGCGCGCCTAGATGGCGCCGATACCACGCAGGATCATCGTCCTGACACTTTCCTTGGCCGCTTTCCACTGCCTGTCGCTCAGAGGTTTTCCGCCGTTCAGCGTCTCGATCTGGTGGTTAAAGTCGGCGTAATGTTGGGTGGTGGCCCAAAGCATGTACAACAGATGGCGCGGGTCAACCGGGGCCATCTTGCCCGCATCTATCCAGCGCTGCACCACTTCAATTCGGCTCAGAGTCCAATCGCGCAGGGTGGTTTCCAGGTAATCCTGTATGACGGGCGCGCCATGCATTACTTCGGATGCCCACACTTTTGAGCCGTTCGGATGGCGGCGCGAGATTTCCATCTTGGCATC
>JBARVM010000209.1:0-4729 GCA_049646265.1 Paracoccaceae bacterium | reverse complement strand
CATGTCGATCCGCATTCATGTGTTCGAGGAAGGCTACCTCAGACCCTATTGGCTGACCTACGAACGGGACGGGTCAAACGGCAATTCACGGCTGATGGGCATTTCACTGTCCGAAATGAAACGGGCGCTGGACAATCCCGGCGCCCAGCAACCGAATGCCCCGGCCCGGTGGGGTGATCTGCGCCAGCATATGTTCTATGGTGCACTTTATCATTTTCTGGTGATGGCGCTGAATGGCGGCTACCGCAATTTCCGCCCGCATCGGGGGCTGAATGTCCGGCAGGAGTTTCGCCTGCAACTGCGGCGCCTGCTTTTACTGCCCCTGCACCGGCTGGAACGGCGTATTGCCAACCACCGGGTCAAGGCGGGCGGCTTTCCCTATCATCTGGTCCTTTTACAGCTGGAACATGATGCGAGCTTTCTTAGCCATTCCGGCTTGCCCAGCATGGCGGCCTTTGTCGAGCTGTGCCTTGACGCTTTCGCGCGCGGTGCACCACCGCACTATCAACTTGTCTTCAAGGCCCACCCGCTAGAAGATGATCGCGCACCGCTAAGGCAACTGATCCGCAAGGGCGCTAAGGCACGCGGCTTGCAAGGTCGCGTGCATTTCGTCCGTGGCGGCAAGTTGGCCGATCTCCTCCGCACAGCGCGCTCTGCCGTCACAGTCAACTCCACCTCTGCCCAACAGGCACTGTGGCGCGGCATTCCAGTCCGGGCGCTGGGGCGGGCCATCTATTCCAAACCGGAACTGGTCTCCGACCAGCCACTTGCGGAATTCTTTGCCCGACCCGCCGCCGCGAACCTTGCCGACTATAGGGATTTTCGCCAGTTTCTCCTTGAAACATCGCAGATCCCTGGTGGCTATTACTCCGCGCGCGGCCGCCGAAATGCCCTGCGGGTTCTGGTGGACCGCATGCTTGATCCGCAAGATCCCTATGACGCCCTGATCCACAAGACCGAGGCAAGGCAGCAACACTTCCGACTGGTGAAATGAGAATACTGTTTTTTTTCACCGCGCTACGATACTATCCTGAACAATAACAGGCTGAAAAATAAACAGGCCAGAGCAGTGATCATGAAAACCAGTACCCGGGTCAGAACTCTGACCCTTATTTTACTTGTGGCTACGACGGCATCTTGTGGCTTGCCGCGCTCGGGGCCGAACAAGCGCGAAGTCATGGCCGGATCGGTCGCCGAGAATGGCAAAACCTATATCGTCGAGGTTAACGGCGAGGTGGCGCGCGCCGCCTCTTCAGACGAAGCGCTGGGTTTTGGTGCGGCTTTCGTCAATGCGGGCCCCGTCGGCTCCGACGAGATCCGCCCGGGTGACGTCCTGGGGCTGGCCGTTTGGGAAAATGTCGATAACGGACTTTTGGCCAGCCAGGGTCAAAGCGCCACGCCGCTGCAGGAAATTCAGGTTGACGGCGGCGGCTATATTTTTGTGCCCTATGCAGGCCGGATCATGGCAGCCGGCAATTCGCCCGAGGGCTTGCGCCGCATCATCACCAAGAAACTCGCCGAACAGACGCCCGACCCGCAGGTCACCGTCAGCCGTGTGGCTGGCGACGGTGCCACGGTTTCGGTAATGGGCGACATTGGCGGTCAGGGGGTTTACCCGCTGGAACGGCCAACGCGCAACCTCTCGGCCATGATTGCCCGGGCGGGTGGTGTGTCGGTTGACCCAAAGATTGCGCAGATCACCGTGACACGCGGCACCCGGACCGGTCGTGTCTGGCTGAAAGACCTTTATGACAATCCCAAGATGGATATTGCCCTGCGCCCCGGCGACGTGATCCTGGTAGAGGCAGACCCGCGTTCCTTTACCGCGATGGGTGCCACCGGCGCGCAGTCACAGGTGCAGTTCGAAGCGCCGAGCCTGACCGCGATCGAGGCGCTGGCGCAAGTCGGCGGCCTGCAAACGAACCTTGCCGATCCGACCGGTGTATTCGTGCTGCGCGATGAAGACCCGGAGGTCGCCAACCGGGTGCTGCACCGCTCTGACATCGCAACCCCGCAGCGTATCGCCTATGTCCTAAACCTGACTGAACCGGAGGGGCTTTTTAACGCCCGCGATTTCCAGATCCGCGACGGCGACACGATCTATGTGACCGAGGCGCCCTATGTGCAGTGGCAGAAATCCCTGGCGGTTCTGACCGGCACCGCCAACAGTGCCAACGGGCTGAAAGGCACGCTCAACCAGTGATCGACCGCAGCGAAAGCGCGCGCCATCACCAAAAGGCCGCTGACGCCAACCGTCGGCGGCTTTTCGTCTATAACGGCGGCTTTCTGACGCAACGGCGGGTACGGCGCATTCTGGATCTTGCGGGCTATGACGTCGCGCTTGGCGCGCCGGGGCCAGAAGATCTCGTCGGGGTCTGGGGCCAAAGTCCGACAGCGCCGCGTGGCACCGCGATGGCCCGCCACCTTGGTCGCGATCTCTTGCGGATCGAAGACCCGTTCCTGCGATCGGTCAAACTTGGCCGTCAGGGCGCCGAGCCGCTTGGCCTTCTGATCGATAGTGCCGGGCTGCATTTTGACCCGGCCAAACCTTCGGATCTGGAAAACATCCTTGCCTACTCGCCCTTGGATGACAGCGCCCTTCTGGCACGTGCCCGCGATGGTATCGCGCGGCTGAAGGCGGGGCATTTGTCGAAATACAACCTCTTCGATCCGGCCCTGCCCGCGCCGGAACCCGGCTATGTTCTGCTGATCGATCAGTCGCGCGGCGATGCCTCGATCAGCGCCAGCGGCGCCAGCCTCGGCACCTTTCGCGAAATGCTTTTCATTGCGCGTGAAGAACATCCAAAGGCGCGCATACTGATCCGCAGCCACCCCGAAACCGCCGCCGCCCTGCGGCAGGGCCATTTCGACCCCAGCCTCTTTGGTGCCGATGTCAGTTTTTGCGCCGATGACCTGTCGCCCTGGACGCTGCTGGAAGGCGCCATCGCCGTCTATACCGTATCGTCGCAGTTTGGGTTCGAGGCGATCCTCGCCGGACACCGGCCGCGCGTCTTTGGCCAGCCCTTCTATGCCGGATGGGGCCTCAGCGACGATCAGAACCCCCTGCCAAGGCGCCGCCGGAAACTGACCCGCAATCAGCTTTTTGTCGCCGCGATGATCCTTTACCCCATATGGTACGATCCCTGCCGCGACCGGCTGTGCAGCTTTGAAGAGGCGCTGGACCAGTTGGAGGCGGAAGTGCGCGCCTACCGCGAGGATCGGGCGGGCCATGTGGCGTTTGGCATGCGCGCCTGGAAACATGGTGCCATCCAGGAATTCTTTGGCCGCGAAAGGCCGGTGCGTTTCGCCAAGACCGCCGAGGGGGCGCGCCGGTTGGCCAAGACCGAAGGGCGCTGTCTTCTGGTCTGGTCGCGTGCCGATGAGCCCCCCCCGCCGGATGCGCGCCGGGTCGAGGATGGGTTCCTGCGCTCGCGCGGCCTTGGCGCCGCACTGGTACCGCCCTTGTCACTCGTATCTGACCCGGACGGCATCTATTTCGACCCGCGCCGGCCTAGCGGCCTTGACCGGCTGATCGCCGCTGGTCCGCCACCGGGTGGTCTTGCGCGCGCCGAGCGGCTGATAGAGCGGATCCGACGCGCCGGCTTGTCGAAATATAACCTCGGCCTGACCACGCCACCCCTGCCGGACGGTCACCGTATTCTTGTGCCGGGACAGGTGGAAGATGACGCCTCGATCCGGCTTGGGGCAGGCGAGGTCAGGACTAACCTGCAGCTTTTGCAAAGGGTGCGGGCCGAAAACCCCGACGCGGTGATCCTCTATAAACCGCACCCGGATGTAGAGGCTGGCCTGCGCCCCGGCCATCTGGATGCGGCCGACTGTCAGGGTTTGGCCGATATGGTGCTGACCAATGCCGATCCCGCCGCCCTCCTCGATCAGGTGCAGGAGGTTTGGACCATTACCTCCACTCTCGGGTTCGAGGCGCTCTTGCGCGAGCTGCCGGTTACCTGCCTCGGCCAACCCTTCTACGCAGGTTGGGGGCTGACCCGAGACCTTGGCGGTGCGCCACCCCACCGCAGCGCCCGCCCGACCTTGGCCGCACTCGCCCACGCGGTGCTGATTAGCTATCCGCGCTATCATGACCCGGTCAGCCGCCGCCCCTGCCCGCCAGAGGTGGCGCTGGAAAGGCTGATCAGCGGTGCGGGCCTGTCAGGCCCACGGCGGCTGAAGCTGCTTGGTAAGTTGCAGGGGCTTTTTGCCGGTCAGGCAGCGCTCTGGCGGCGCAGTCCTTAGGCGCGCGTCCAGTAGCTGACCACATCGCCGCCGACCGTCTGCTGATCGCGCAGGCAAAAGCGCGGGGCAGCCTCCAGCACGGCATGATCAAGCGGCGCCACGGCGGCCAGCCCATCGCCACCAATCACCCTTCCCCCGGAAAACAGAACCAACTCATCAACCAGATCGGCCTTCAACAAGGCCGCGGCCAGGGATCCGCCCCCCTCGGCAAAGACCCGCGTCAAACCTGCCTGCCCCAAAGCCTGCAAGGCCGCCACAAGATAGACCGAACCGGCACTTTCGCCGCATTCAAACATCCGTGCGCCCTTGCCCGCAAAGACCTCCCTGCGCGCCGCTGTGGCAGAGGCGCCGTGCATCAGCCAAAGCGGCCAATCCCGCGCGCTTTCCGCCAGTTTCCCATCCTCTGGCAGGTTCAGCCCACGGCTGATGACCACCCGCACGGGCTGCCGCACCATCCCCATATCCCGCACCGTCAACA
>JBARVM010000208.1:0-2162 GCA_049646265.1 Paracoccaceae bacterium | reverse complement strand
GAGGTGAACCGCAGCGTCGAGAATATCGGCGCGCGGCGGCTTTACACGGTGATGGAGCGGGTGTTCGAGGATCTGTCCTTTGCCGCGCCCGACCGGTCGGGATTGGAAGTGTCGGTCGACCGCGCCTTTGTCGAAGAGCATCTCGGCGATCTTTCAAGATCGGCGGATCTTAGCCGCTATGTCCTTTGACCTCTGACGCGGCTTGGGCCAGAGTGGCTGCGGATGGGTAAGGTAACAGTGATGCAGCTTTTTCGATGGTTGGCCATTGTCGGTTTCCTGACTGCTTGCGCCGACACAAGCACGCTGAACATCCTGCCCCAAGCCGCCGAAATAGGCGAAATAGAGCCTGTTTTCATTGGAACGACCCGCGATACCGATCCTGAAAGTCACACGTTCAGCGGTGCACGCCATGCTGAAGTACGCTTTGCCCGGATCGATGTGTCGATCCCGCCCGAGCGCAGGTCAGGTTCCATCGACTGGCCGAAAAAGGGCGCGGTGCCAGACCCGGCCACGGATTTCGTTGCCGCCGGTCAAAAACTTTACCCCGACCCCGGCAGTTTTCGCGCAGATCTGTCCCGCGCCATAGCCGCCAAGGGTGGAGAGGCGGTTATTTTTGTTCATGGGTTCAACAATAGTTACGTCGAAGGCGCTTACCGCGTCGCCCAGCTTGGCCATGATCTGAATGTGGGGGCGGCCTTGGTGCATTATTCATGGCCATCGCGCGACAGCCCGCTTGGCTATGTCTATGACCGCGATAGCGCCCTGTTTGCCCGTGACGGTCTGGAAAAACTGATTGCAACCGTCGAAGAGGCCGGGGCAAGGCGCATTGTCCTGGTGGCGCATTCGCTGGGTGGCGGTATCGCCATGGAAACCCTGCGCAGCCTCGCGCTGGCCGGTCGTCAGGATATCCTGTCGCGAATCGTCGGGGTGGTGCTGATGTCGCCTGATATCGACGTGGATGTCTTTCGCGAAGAGGCGCTGCGCATCGGCAAACTGCCGCAACCTTTCCTGATCTTCACCTCGCGCAAGGACCGCGCCCTTGCGCTTTCGGCCCGCCTGACCGGGCAAAAGGACAGGCTTGGCAATCTGGAGGATCCGGCAGTTTTGGGCGATCTGAAGGTGACGCTGGTCGACACGACGGCCTTTTCGACCGGCCTTGGCCATTTCAACGTCGGCAATTCGGCCGCCCTGTTGAAGATCCTTGGCAATATCGGCGATGTCGATACCGCCTTTGCCGCAGACAAGTCCGGCCGCCCTGGCCTTTTGGGTGGCGCGGTTCTGACGGTTCAGAACGCCACGCAGATCGTGCTTTCGCCGGTGTCGAGCATTGCGACTGGTTTGCAAAACTGACCCGGTCAAGGCCAGCCTTGGCTTGGACAAGCGGGATGAATATGGAATAAGCAGGTAACGAACCCTTCAAACGCTTGGCAAAGGTTTCTGGCATGGCCCATATCGACCATAAACGGACATTGACTCTGCGTGATGTATCAGAGGCGTCGGGCGTGTCGGAGATGACGGTCAGCCGGGTTCTGCGCAACCGCGGCGATGTTTCCGCCACAACCCGCGACCGGGTGTTGGAGGCGGCGCGCCAGCTGGGTTATGTGCCCAACAAGATCGCCGGGGCGCTCGCCTCGCAGCGGGTCAATCTGGTGGCGGTGGTGGTGCCGTCCCTGTCCAATCTGGTTTTCCCCGAAGTGCTGGCGGGCATATCGGCCGAACTGGAAGATACTGGGCTGCAGCCTGTCTTTGGTGTGACCAACTATTCGCCGGACAAGGAAGAGGCGGTTCTCTATGAAATGCTGTCCTGGCGGCCGTCGGGGGTGATTCTGGCCGGGCTCGAACATTCCGACAACGCCCGGACCATGCTGATGAACGCCGGTATCCCGATCGTTGAGATCATGGATGTGGATGGCGAGGCGATCGACAGTGTTGTGGGCATTTCCCACAAGCGCGCCGGGTTGGAAATGGCCCGCGCCATTGTCAAGGCCGGCTATCGTAAGATCGGATTTCTGGGCACCAAGATGCCCGACGATCACCGCGCCCGCAAACGGCTCGAAGGGTTCGAGGCCGGGCTGGCAGAGGCAGGGATCGAACTTGCCGACCGGGAGTTCTATTCCGGCGGCTCTGCCTTCCTGAAGGGGCGCGAAATGACCGCGGCGATT
>JBARVM010000207.1:0-7257 GCA_049646265.1 Paracoccaceae bacterium | reverse complement strand
GCCCAGCCCCGCCAGCGTCGCCAGCGCCTGCCGCGCCTTGACGCGGTCATAGTCCGGGTCATCATTGGTGGGATCTTCGAGCCAGGGCACAGAACGGGCGGTCAGATAGTGACGCAGATCCTGCCTTTGTACCGACAGGAGCGGCCGGCAAAAGGCGATACCCGCCTCGACCCGGCAATCGGCCATCGCCGACAGCCCGTCAACGCCGGAGCCGCGCAAAAGCCGCATCAGCACCGTTTCCGCCTGATCGTCAAGCGTATGGCCAAGCGCCACCCGGGCCAGCCCATGACGCCGGGCCCAGCCCACGATCAGCCGATAACGGGCGCGGCGCGCCTGATCGGGCAGGTTGCCCCGCCCGTCCCAGCCGGTCCAGCAGAGTGTTTCATGGGCAATGCCGAGGCCCAGGCAATGATCTGCGACAAAGCCCGCCTCCGCCGCCGCCTCCGGGCGCAGGCCATGATCCACCGTCACCGCCAGCAATTCGGGCCCGCCAGCCTTCCGCCAGTCGGCCAGAAGATGCAGCAAGGCCATGGAATCGCCGCCACCGGAAACGGCAACGCCCAGCCGCTTGTCGCGGCCGGGCGTCATCTTTTCGCGCAAAAGGTCTGTAAGCCGTTCCGCAATCCCAGAAGGATTGCCGCTCACAGGCACCCAAGACCCTGCATGGCCGTTGTCGCCTCTGCCGCCTCTGGCGCGGAGCCAAAGCGCACCGGGACCTGCCCCAACACCTCGCAAGCGTCAGCGGTCTTGCCCAAAAGCCCCAGGGCCGCGCCAAGCCGCAAAAGTGCCGCGGGTGCGCGCGGCCCTTCGGGCGCATCGGAAAAGGCGTCAAGATAGGCCTTGGCGGCGCTGTTCGTGTCCCCCGCCTGACTATAGGCCTCACCCTGCAGGAACTGCGCCTCGCCGGTCAGCGGGCCACCGGGATAGGCGGCGGCAAAAGCGGCGAATGCCGCTGCAGCGCCCGCGTAATCACCGGCATCCAGCTTGGCCTTTGCCTGATCGAAATCCGATTGTTCGTTGATCGCCAGGTCGACCTGAGGCGCGGCGGACGCATCGGCACCAGCCGTCGCATCCGAACCCGTGCCGGTTGCGGCGGCACCGGCATCGGCCCCGCCCAGGGACTGGGTGATCGGCAGATTGGCCGGATCGCAGCCCTCTTCCAACTCACACAGCCGAAATTCCAGATCGCCAACACGGTTGGTGCCATCGGCCACAACCCGGTTCACCTTGATCTGCAACTGTTCGTTCGCGGCGGTCAGGCGCGCCAGTTCCGCCTCCATCGCATTCATCCGATCAAGCGCGCTGGCCCCGCCCGCCGCTTGCATGGCCGCCTGCCCGCCAGTGGTCAACTCTGACCGCAAGCCCTGCAGATCGGCGGCCAACACCTGCAACTCTGCCCGGATCGCCGCCAGCGTTTCCGCCTTGTCCTGCGCCAAGCTTGCGTTGGCGGCGGACAGGGCCACCGCCAACGTCAGAAATTTGATCCATCCCCGTGGCATCACTGCGCCGCCTGTCAGGTGCCGGCGCCGACACCGATAACGGTGACCGAACGGCGGTTTTGCGCAAAGCAGGATTCTTCGGAACAGACGGCCAGCGGCCGTTCCTTGCCATAAGACACGGTGCGCAGACGCGTCGCATCAACACCTTGACTGATCAGGTAGGACTGAACCGCACTGGCGCGCCGCGCGCCCAGCGCGAGGTTATATTCGCGCGTGCCCTGTTCGTCGGCATGGCCTTCGATCACCGCCGTCGTGCCCGGATGTTGGTTCAGCCAGCCCGCCTGCGCGGCCAGAACCGCCGTCGCTTCCGGCGTCAAGGTCGACTGATCGACCGCAAAGCGCACCGTGTCGCCGATGGTCTGGTTGAAATAGGCGACCGAGTTCGGGTCGTTCGGATCACCGAGCGCACCTGACGTGATGCCGCCCGCACCCGCGGCACCGCCCATGCCATTGCGATCGGGATTGTTACAGGCCGCCAGCCCCATAGCAGCGACCAGCATCAGAACTGTTGTGATTTTCTGCATTTTCATTGCCTTTTTTGTTGGCTCGATGGTTGTACATTATCATTCCCCGCACGGCTTGCAAACGGGGCGGAAACTCAGGGCAAAAGCGGCGACCAGGCCGGGTCAGAGGCGGCGCCATCCGTCGGCACCTGTTTCAACGCCCGCCCGGAAATATCGACAGAGAAGAGCTGCGCGGAACCGGCGGCGCCGGGGCTTTCGCGGGTGAACATGATCACCCGGCCATTCGGCGCCCATGTTGGCCCCTCGTCAAGGTAAGAGGCGGTCAAGAGCCGCTCCTCGCTGCCATCGGTGCGCATCACGCCAATATGGAACCGCCCGCCCTTTTGTTTGGTAAAGGCCACCATATCGCCGCGCGGCGACCAGACCGGGGTCGAATAGCGCCCCTCGCCCGACGAAACCCGCGTCGGCTCGCCGCCGCCCACCGGCATGATATAGATCTGCTGGGTGCCGGACCGGTCGCTTTCAAAGGCGATCTGGCTCCCATCGGGGCTAAAGGAAGGTGCCGTCTCGATAGAGGGGGAGTTGGTCAGCTGCGTCATCTGCCCGGAAGACAGGCTCATGGCATAAAGATCGGTATTACCGCCGCTTTCCAGCGAAAAGACCACCGTATCTCCATCCGGGGAAAAGCGCGGCGCAAAGGTCATGTTGCCCTGCAGATCAGCAATGGACTGCGCCTTGCGGCTGGCAAGATCCATCAGCTTGATGCGCGGAAAGCCGGTCTCGAACGAAGTATAAAGGATCCGGTCGCCGCCCGCCGAAAAGCGCGGCGCCAGAACGATTGCCGACGCATCGGTCAGATATTCGACATTGGCCCCGTCGTAATCCATGATGGCCAGCTGCTTTTGCCGCGCATCCTTGGGCCCGCTTTCCGAAACATAGACAACGCGGCTGTCGAAATATGGGCCCTCGCCGGTGATCCGGGCATAGATCTGATCGGCCACCTTATGAGCGATCCGCCGCCAGTCACCTTCGCCGCCGCCAAATTGCAGCCCTTCGCCAAGGGCGGAATCGGCAAAGACATCGAAAAGGCGGAACTTGACATTGATCTGCCCGCCATTGTTGGACACTGCCCCGACAATCAGCGCCTGCGCGTTGATCGCCTTCCAGTCGGCAAAGGCGACGGGCTGGTCAAAACCGCTGATCTGGCTGATATATGCCTCCGGCGGGATCTGGGTAAAAAGACCGGTGCCCTGCAGATCGGCGGCGATCACTTGCGTAATGGCGCGGGCAATGTCGCCCGCCCCGCCCTCATCGACGAAAAGCGGTGCTGCGAAGGGCAAGGGTTCGATCACCCCTTCCTGAATCTCGATATGCAGCGGGCCCTCCTGGGCCATTGCCGGGTCCAACCCGATGCCCAGCCCCAACGTCAGCCCAAGACCAATCACCGCAAATGCACCGTTCAAACGTCGCGCCATCGGTTCAGCACCCTTCTTCCATCTTGTCAGCTTGCCATGCCTCTTGTCCGCCATCACCGCAGCCTCATCTTGTCAGGGTTAAAGACGATTTCGATCTCTTTCCACTGTTCATATTTTTCGGGCGGCAAAGGATAGCCATTTTGCGCGCAGCGGATGATCGCGCGGCGGCCTGCCTCATAGGCCTGCCGGGCCGAGGCCTCATTGCCGTTTTCAAAGCCGATCATATGGATGGAACTGGCGTCCGGCATGCCGTTCGGCGCCATGCTGACGCCAATGGTGACGATGGTGCGCAGGGCGTCCGTCGAAAGCGAGCCGACATTCCAGCATTGCTTGACAGCAACCACCAAAGCATCCTTTTCGCCGCCGGTCATCGGCGGGCCAGAGGCGGCAGTGCCGGTGCCGGGGCTAGGCGTGTCAGAGGCCTCGCCAGAAAGCGCCTCTGCCAGGGCATCATTGACCGCCGACTGGGTGGCATCGTCCGGCGCGGCAGGCGCGGCTGGCTCTTCTGCGGGCGGTGGCGGCGCGGCCGCTACCGGTTTTTTCGGCTTTTTCGCCGGGCGTGGCGATTTTGCCGGCGCAGCACCTGCGGCCTCATTGTTCTGGTTTTCCTCGGTCAGAAGCACATCGCCGGTGTCGGCGGGGGCTGCGGCCTCGGCCTGCGGCGCCTCGACCGGCTCCTCGGCGGGCGCTTCTGTCGTCTGTTCGGTCACCTCGGGCGCCACCGGCGCGTCGGGCGGGCTGTCGGGGCTGGGCGTCGGGGCCACGATCGCGGCGGCCTTCGGCGTCGGATCGGCCGAGGCTTCGGGGATCTGGGTCAGCGTTTCGGGCGTGGGCACCTGTGTTTCGGCAGGCGGCGCATCGGTGACTTGCGCTTCCACCGGCGCAGGCTCCTCAACCTCCGGGCTGGCATCCGGTTCGGGGGCGGCAACGGGAACGGCAGGCACCACCTCTTCCGGTGGCGTGTCCGGTTCTGGCTTCGGCGGCGGCGCGCTCATCGCCTCCGGCAGAGAAGGCTGGGCAGGGCTTTCCTCGGGTGCCGTCGGGGCCATGGCCTGCAGTGCCGCGAAATCCGCCGAACTCATCAGCGACACTTCGGTTCCGGCGATCGGCGGCTTGGCATCAGGCGTAAAGAAGATGCCCCCCAGAAGCGCCCAGAACAAAAGCAAAAGATGCGCCCCGCCAGAGACGATCAGACCAATCCGTTCGGCCCGGTCCTGAGGTAGCCACCCCCACCCCATCAGTTTCCAGCGCCGCCGCTGCCGCCAAAGGCTGGCCCACCGGCATCCGTAACCAGCGTGATATTGGAAAACCCGGCATTGTTGAGCGCGCCCATCACCTGCACCACCCGTTCATAGGTGATGGACCCGTCGGCGCGCAGGAAGATCTTGTCATCCTGACGTTCCGCCGCAATGGCGGTCAGCTTGCCGATCAGCTCTTCCGCCGCAATCGTGGTATTTTGCAAGGAAAGCGTGCCATCGGCCTGCAGGGACAGGGTCAACGGCTCTTCCTGAACAGTTGGCACCGCCTTGGTGGCGGTTTTGGGCAGTTCCAGCGGCACACCAACGGTCAACAAGGGTGCCGCGACCATGAAAATGATCAAGAGCACCAGCATGACATCGACGAACGGCGTCACGTTGATCTCGCTCATCACCGCAGCCTTGCCGCGAGAGCCGCGCCGCCTCCGTCCGCCACCGCCGCCGGGCTTGATCGTCCCCGCGCCCATCGTCAGGCGTCCAGCTGGCGCGACAGGATCGTGGCGAATTCGTCGGCAAAAGCCTCGTACCCGCCGATGATCCGGTCACTGTCGGTCGAAAGCTTGTTGTAGAAGATAACCGCCGGAATTGCCGCCAAAAGGCCCAAGGCCGTTGCGACCAGCGCCTCGGCGATCCCCGGCGCCACAACGGCGAGCGAGGTGTTCTGGCTGATGGCGATCTCCTCAAAGGCGGTCTTGATGCCCCAGACGGTGCCGAAAAGCCCGATGAATGGCGCAGTGGAGCCAACCGTGGCCAGGAAAGGCAGCCCACGCGTCAGATCCTCGGTCTCTTTCAGGATGGCCACATCCATCGACCTGTCGATACGCGCCTGCGCCCCTGCAATCAGCCCGCCATCCTGCCGGTGGCTGCGCCGCCATTCGATCATGCCGCTGGCAAAGATCTTTTCCGAGGCGCCATCAGGTTGGCCGCCGATCTTTTCAAAAAGCTCATCGAGCGGCTCGCCAGACCAGAAGGCCCGGTCGAAGACCGAGGCAAGCCGCCGCGCCGCGCGATAGGTGATGAATTTCTGGATGATGATCGCCCAGGACCAGACCGAGGCGATGGTCAGCATCAGCATCACCAGTTTGACGATGAAAGAGGCACGCGCAAAAAGGGCCAGCAAGGAGAAGTCGATCTCCTGCGCCGCAGCAAGGGTTGTGGTATCCATATTTCTCTGCTCGCCGGTTAGGCTGCTCTATTGCAGCTCTGATTAGACGTGATTCTAGCCTGCTTTCTTGGCGAAGGGAACGGGGCGTTGCATGATTTCGCCGGTGCGGCGCGGAAAACCGCCATTTTCAGCCCTGACCGCGCCCGGGCCGTGCCAGGCCCTGCCGTGGCAAAGACGGCGACCTAATGCAGCGCCGGGAACAGCCTTTGCCTGATGTCAGGGGGCAGCCGCGCGGCCCGGCCCGTATCGGTCAGGCAAACCAGGGTGACCTGCGCGGTAAACAGCACCTCCCCCCGGCAGATCACCTCCTGCTCCAGATGGATCCGCGCGCCCGTGGCGGAGGCCGGGCGGGTCAGCACCTCCAACTCGTCATCGAACCTTGCGGGCCTGAGGTAATCCGCCTCGATCCGCCGTACAGCAAAGACCAGACCCTCGTCGCGTTTCAGCCGCGCCTGATCGACGCCCTGCGCTCGCACCCATTCGCTGCGGGCCCGTTCGATGAATTTCAGATAGTTGGCGTAATAAACGATCCCGGCAAGGTCTGTATCCTCGTAATAGACGCGGATCGGATGTCTGTGGGTCATGGCGCGGCCCTTTCTTTGCCCCCTAACCCCTATCTCTGCCAAGGGGGGCCTGACAAGCCGGGCAAGACGCGCTACCTATAGCCCAATGACCGGCCAAGGAGACCCGACGTGGCGCAATCCGTAATCGAAGAAGACCTGACCATTGTCGGCAATATCACCTCAGATGGTGGTGCCGTGCAGATCAAGGGTACCGTGACCGGCGATGTCGCCGCGCAGGCGGTGGACGTGCATGTTTCAGGTCAGGTGACCGGCGCGATCGTGGCCGATGTGGTCAAGGTGCAGGGACGCCAGAGCGGCAAGATCAAATGCGCCGAACTGTCGCTGGAAAGGCTGGCCGAGGTAAAGGCGGATGTGACCGCCCAGACCATGACCTCGGAAAAGGGCGCAAAGCTGGTTGGCAAGGTGCAGATCAGCGGCAGCTGAGCCATTCCCCCCTAAGGCCTGATCTACTGTTGATGCGTGTCCATCAGGCTGGCCCGCGCGGCCAGCCGCAGGGCGTGGCTTTTGTCGGCGGCTACGGCTGGCATGGCCGGGTCATAGGCTGCCCGGATCAGGGCGGCGATCTCGGGGCGCAGCACCGTCACCCCGTCGGCCATGGCCAAAGGTGGCACCTCGGCAAAGGCCCGCCCCGACCAGCATAGGATCATCCGCACCGCCTCGTTCAAGGCCACCGCCTCGGCGGGCAGCTCGGCCAGCGCATCGCTCATGCGCACAAAGCAGAAACAGGCGCGGATCGCCCCTGCCTCGTCAAAGCGGAACTGCCGGTAATTATCCGCCCCCTCGGCCTTCAGCCGCGCAACCAGCGGCGCCAACC
>JBARVM010000206.1:0-15556 GCA_049646265.1 Paracoccaceae bacterium | reverse complement strand
GCTGCATCCAGTTCGACCGTCCATTCGTCGCCGGACACATATTTGGCCAGCCGGGGATAAAGATTATCAATTAGGATCCATTCGGAACTGGAACCTGCATAGGCCGGGTCAAGATAGCCGGGATCGGCCGGCACGGCGATCCGCAACGTATCGGCAAAGCCTGCCAACGGAAAGGCCGCGGCCAGCGTCGCCGATAGCAGCAGGTGCTTGGTCTGGGTCATGTCGATTCCCTTTCAAAGAAACTGATGAGCGCGAGTTTGAAGAGCGACCGTGCGGAAGGGAAGTTGAATCGCCCGAGAAAATTATGCTAGATGAACCTGATCAGCATAAGAAAGCATAAATGTCCTCGCAGAATCTGCCCCATAACCTTCGCCTGCTCTGCAGCTATGGCCATTCAACCTCGGACATCTGTCGGCGGATCGGGCTGAACCGCCAGCAGGTCAACAAGTATCTGAGCGGGTTGACGCAGCCGTCCTTGTCCACCCTGCGGCGTATCTGCGACTTCTTCGGCGTGGACGAGGCGGAAATCCTCTTGCCGGCGCGCGATTTTGCCGCCCTTGTCCGCGTCCGCCCGCCGCGCCTTGGAACAGCACAAAGCCGGTTCGAGGCGCAGCTTGACCAACTCGTCGATCATGGCACCGCGTCGGCGCAGCTGTTGGAACGGCATGAAGGCTTTTACCATGTCTACTTCTGCCCCGATCCCAATCGCGCCTATCTGTTGCGCACTCTGTGCCGGATTTCCCGTGCCGATAATCGCTGGATCTCCAAGACGATCGAACGTCACGGCGACGAGGAATTCGCCGTGCCCTCGCCGCTGCATTTCAACGGCGTGGTCATGGAATCGCACAACCGGCTGATCATCCTGGAACGGGAAACCGGCATGGGGCGTAGTTTCTGGTCGACGATGCTGGTCGCCTCCGAATATGCCGCGCCGACATTTCTGCCAGGTCTGGTCATGGGGATAGAACCGGAAGGGTCCCATGAGATTATCGCAACGCGGGTGATCTGGCAGTTCCTCGGTCTCAGGCCAAATCTGCGTCAGGCCCTGCGGGGCTGTGGTGTCTATCCGCTGGACAGTCCCGATATTTCCGATTTCGTCCGGCGCTCCTGGGCGACGACGAACAATATGGCCGAACGTGTGCTGACCACGGCCTACTGAAACCGGCCCAAATTTTTTTCCCAAACTGCATCACGGACTCGCCCAGACCTGCCGGATCGGCTAGACCGGATCGAAACCAACAGGAGAGCCCCATGCAATCGATCGTGAAACTAGGCCCGACCACCGGCGCAGACCCCGATACCAATGATCTGGAAGGCTGGGTCAAGACCGAGGGCAACCCGCAGATGAAAACCTGGGTGCTGCATATGTCGAAAGACGGCAGTATGGCCTCTGGCATCTGGGAATGCAGCCCGGGCAGTTATCATGCGACCTATACGGCCTATGAATATGTCGTGCTGATCGCCGGGCGGATCGTTATCACCCCTGATGGCGGCACGCCGGTAACCGTTCAGGCCGGCGACGCCTTCGTGGTAGAGGCGGATTTCAAGGGCACCTGGAAGATCGAGGAACATGTCCGCAAACATTTCGACTTCCGCCTGAAGTAAGCGTCAGGCGCCAACCCTATAGCTCAGTTGCCAGGGGTCTCGATCTCTGGCCGCAGATCCCAGCTTAGCCAGACAAGATCGCTGATCTGGCGCGCCTGACGGATGATTTCCTGCGCATCCTCGGGCGCGGCCAGCCGGTTCTTGGTGACATATTCCCAGCTGAGATCCATCTGGCCATAATCGTTGGCTGTCCCGTTGAAAGAGATGGTGAAACCGGGATTGGCCAGCGTCTGTGGCTTCGGGGGCCGGAAATTGATCGGCGCGCCCGTCACGCGGATCGTGTGGCGATAGCTGCGCGGCGGGCCGATCATCAAGGGTGTCTGACGCGGGCCGATCTGGGTGCGCGGAAACTCCTTGGAAAGGTCGTCGGCGGCAAAGACGAAATCGGCCATCAGGGCCTCATCCTGCAACATGCGCGACGACATGCGGTAGGTTTCGGTCACACGGACGGAATTTTCCACCCGATCCTCGACAAAACTCGCCGTCCCAAGCTGCTCGAGGCCAGGATAACGCCGACTGTAATATTCCAGATAGTTGCGCGATATCTCTTCGGCCGGCCGCGTCGCCCAATAGTAGCGCTGCGCATTGGCAGCGGAACCGCGATAGGTGCTTTGCACCGTCAGAATGACGAAGGAGGGACCGAAGGCATAGTTTTCATGCATGACAATCTCGCGCCGCGGCGTGTCGTCGGTCACCATCTTGACCAGTTCCGCCGCCTCCGGTCCGGCCAAAGGCAAGGCATAGCCATAGTCCGGCTGGGTCGCACTGGCCAGCGTGCCGCCCTCGTAAGAACCGGTTGGGTCCATCCAGTAGCTTTCGCCGCCAAGTTCCGCACGCAGGATCATATGGTCAAAGGCGCCGATCCCTGGCACACGAGAGGCCAGACCATAGCCGAGCTTGAGGTCGGTCAACGCCACCGAAGAGGCGATACCTAGCCGCGCCAAAACGGTCCGCAGCAACAGCGACTTGTCCTTGCAATCGCCAAACCCGCTGGTGATGACCGTGGCGGGCTTTCTGGCGAAATAGCCGCCGGCGCCAACCTCCAACCCGACGTAGCGGATCTCTGCCTGAACAAGACGCAGCGCCGCAATGGCCCGCGCAGCATCGTCCTGCTCGCTCTCGCGGATCGCCGCCAGCCTTGCCTCCCATTCCGGGGTAAGGGGGTAATCTTGGGTATAATAGGGCGACAGGGCCGCCGAAAGCGGGCGCCAATCCTGCCAGCCGCTGATCGTCACGGCGGCATCGGTCTTGTATTCCGGTGGCACCATCTCTTCAGCGTGCGGGGGGATGTGATCCAGCCGCTGCCATTCAAGCCGCTGCCCGCCCTGCTCCGGCTCTTGCGAAAAAAGCACTCGCTCCGGTGGCGCTTCCATATTGAGCGGCCAGCCGTCGGGCCAATGGACCAAGAAGCGTGACTGGCTGACAGGTACCGAATATTCCAGCCAGTTGCCGGCAACACGGGTCGCCCCGTCCAGCAAAGGTTCGCGCAAGGTCACAAAACTTGCATCGACAATATCGCCGACCCGCAGATCGGGGACCTGCAGATGCACGGTCAGCGTGCCATCGATGATGCCCGCATCAAGCCGCGATTCCCGCCGCAGGATCTCCGCCTTCAGATCCTTGCCGTAGGAAATCACCTGCCCATCCCGAACCACATCGAGCCGGGTGAGCACGAGCGTTTCAAAGGACGGGTCGAAATCACGCGAAATCGCTGCCGTAGCCTCCAACCCGGCGCGGTCGATCACCTGACTGACCACCCGCGAAAAGCGCTGCCGGACCTCGCCTTCCCAGCGGACCTGATCGTCGGCCAAAAGAAAGAAAACCCCGTCACGCGCAGCGGTTATGAGCGAGGGATCAGCCTCTGGCACTGGCAAGTCCTCTACCCAACCCGGGATGTCGGCCCGCTCAAACTCCCCCGCAAGGGCAGCCGCTGCCGCCATGGGCAAAGTCAACACCAGAATAACAATCCGTAATAGCCACATGGTTCCGTCCAGAGTTTGACCCGACACAATACAACTCAGCCACGAAAGTCAATTCGCGCTCATATCCTTCTAGAAACCCGAAAATCTGGCAAAATTATAGCCGTACGCAAGAAAAGGGCGTCCGCTTCCTGCCAGAAAATATTCTACCCGCCACGCCAAGGATTGCCGGTTGCGCCGCGTCTCACTTATCGTGATGCGCATGGAAACACCGGACGAGAATTTGGCCAGTGCCGCTGCTGCAGGCGACCGCGACGCCTTTGCAGCGCTTGTGTCGCGCCATTACGATAGGGTTTTGGGGCTGGCCTACCGGTTGACCGGCAACCGGGCAGAGGCCGAGGATCTGACTCAGGATATTTTCGTGGCCCTGCCTGCCAAGCTCGCCTCTTTCCGCAATGCCGCGCGTTTTTCCACCTGGCTTTACCGCGTTGCCGTCAACGCTTCCCACGACCGGCGGCGGCGCGATGCAAGCCGCAGCCGCGCCACCTCGGGCTGGGGCGACTGGGAACTGGCCCGGCAGGCCGTGATCGAAGAAGAGGAGGCCGCACAGAAGTGGCTGTTTGAGACGATGAACCAGCTTTCGGACGAATTGCGCGATACGGTCGCGCTGACCCTCGGCGAGGGGCTAAGCCAGGCCGAAGCCGCCGCCGTCCTTGGCCTGTCAGAAGGCACCATCGCCTGGCGCATGAGCGAGGTGAAGAAAAGCCTGCGGGCCGCCGCACGCGCAGAGGGCATGCTATGACCGACGAAGATATGGAAAAACTGCGCCAGGCACTGGCCAAGGCCCCGCCACCGACCGACGCGGTGCGCAAACTGCAGACGCTTGCCCGCGCCATGGATGCCTTTGACCAGCACCAAGAAAACGCAAGGGACATGCGTCCCATGTCAGACCGCCACGAACCGGCGGGGTTCCTGACAGGAGTACGCAAGATGTTTACAAGATTTTCCGCCCATCCATACCTGACCGCCAGCGCCTCGGTCGCCGCCGTCTGCGTCGGCGCGGTCCTGATCGCGCCAGAACTGCGCCGGCCGACAGACCCGCAATTGCCATTGCCAAGGCAGGAAGAGCCATTGCAAAGCGCCGGTGCGGCAGAGAGCGCCCCCACCGCTGACGCACTCACCGATGCAAACGCCGACGCAGCCGCCAACCCGCCGGCGACCGAAATCGTCATCGCCGGGATCGATGAAAACGACGGTCGCGCTAAAACGGCCGATGAAGCGATGCGCACAACGGTCGAGGCCCAGCAAGAGCCATCCCTTGCCGAAGACGCTGCCGCCTCGGTCGAATCCTATGCAGCAGGCGCCCAACCGCAAGTCGTTGTACTGGAACCAGCCCTGTCTCAGGATAGCTATTCACCGCCCCCCGCCCCCTCGACCGAGGCATTTTCCAATGAAGCGCAGAACCCGGTGAAGATCGTCAGCGAAGAACCCGTCTCTACCTTCTCGATCGATACAGACACGGCCTCCTGGTCGGTGATCCGGTCGTCACTGGCCTATGGTGTCCTGCCACCGAAAGAGGCAGTGCGGATCGAGGAGATGATCAATTACTTCCCCTACGACTATGCCGGGCCCGCGGCGGACGAGGGGCCGTTCCACGCCACGCTAAGCAGTTTCCAGACTCCGTGGAACCGGGACACGGAGATCCTGCGGATCGGCCTGCAGGGCGAGATGCCCGCGCTGGAAGACCGGCCGCCGCTGAACCTTGTGTTCCTTATCGACACTTCCGGCTCCATGGATGAGCCGAACAAGCTGCCGCTTTTGCAAAAATCATTCCGGCTGATGCTGGGCCAGTTGCGCCCGGAGGATCGTGTCGCCATCGTCACCTATGCCGGATCCGCCGGACTGGTGCTGGAACCAACCGCAGCATCGGATCGCGCAACGATCATTGCCGCGCTGGATCGGCTTGGCACGGGTGGCTCCACCGCCGGGGCCGAGGGGCTGCAGCTGGCCTATCAAACCGCTGAAAGCATGGCCCAAGAGGGCAGTATCGCCCGTATCCTTCTGGCCACGGATGGTGATTTCAATGTCGGTATCGACGATCCTGCGGCATTGACGGATTTCATCGCCAAAAAGCGCGACAGTGGCACCTATCTTTCCGTCCTCGGCTTTGGACGCGGCAATCTGGATGACGCAACCATGCAGGCACTGGCGCAGAACGGCAATGGCACAGCGGCCTATATCGACACGCTGGCAGAGGCGCAAAAGGTGCTGGTCGACCAGCTGACCGGCGCCCTTTTCCCCATCGCCAATGACGTGAAGATCCAGATAGAGTTCAACCCCGCCGCCGTCGCCGAATACCGGCTGATCGGTTACGAAACCCGCGCGCTTGCGCGTGAGGATTTCAACAATGACAAGGTTGACGCGGGCGAGGTCGGTGCGGGCCATCAGGTGACAGCCCTTTACGAGATCACGCGCGTGGGCAGCCCGGCGCGCCTTTCGGACCCGCTGCGTTATGGCGAGCCGCCCGCATTCAGCGCCGATGCCGCCGAACTCGGTTTCCTGAAACTGCGCTACAAGAGACCGGGCGAAAATACCTCTGCCCTGATCGAAACCCCGATCCCGATATATGACAATACCGCCCCCGATGATGGGGCCCTCTTTGCCACGGCCATTGCTGGAATGGGTCAGCTTCTAAGCGGTTCGAAATATCTAGGCACATGGGGTTGGGATGAGGCCATTGCGCTGGCCAGCGACGCAAAGGGCCAAGACCCCTTTGGCTACCGCGCCGAAGCCGTGCAACTGATGCGTCTGGCCCAGAGCCTTGCGCACTGATCTAAAGAGCTACGTCCTGAAAACCGAGCGTGGCGCTCAGATCCAGAACGGTGCGGCGCATCCACCGATGCACCGCATCCTTGTCTTGGCGCATATGCCAATGGAGGCAGACTACCGGAGCGGGAATGTGAACCGGCGGCTGACCGGATGGCGTGATCGAGGGTGGATAAGCGCTGCACTGATTTTTGGCGTTTGGCGGCGCGGGCCAAGCCCTGCAATTCAGGCCAGCCCCAGCGCCTCTTTCCGTTTCTTCGCCCAGGCACCGATCAGCCGGTCGGCGATAATGCCGATAAAGGCGATGCCTAGCCCTGCCAAAATCCCCCGTCCGGTGTCGGCGCCCGGCAAGGCCTTGTAGATTTCCTGCCCCAGATCGCGCGAACCGATCAATGCGGTGATCGCCACCATAGCCAGCGCCATCATGATCGTCTGGTTGATGCCGAGCATGATTTCCGGCACCGCGATGGGCATTTCCACTTTCCACAACCGCTGGCGCGGGGTGGTGCCAGAGGCCGCCGCCGCCTCCTTCACCGTTTCGGGGACACGGCGCAGGCCAAGGTAGGTATAGCGAATGGCGGGCACCGTCGCATAGGCCAGCATGGCGATGACATTCGACAGGTCCGATGTCTGAAAGAGCATGATGACCGGGATAAGGTAGATAAAGCTCGGAAAGGTCTGCAGCGTGTCGCAGATCGTCATCATGATCCGGGCCACCGTATCATTGCGCGACGACCAGATGCCAAGGGGAACGCCGATCAGGATGCAAAGGATCGTGCAGCTGGTCACCAGATAAAGTGTCATCATCAGGGGCGTCCAGAAACCGGCCAGCGCCAGAAAGCCGAAAAGGCAGACGGGCAGGATCGCCAACCGCAAGCCGCCCAAATACCAGCCGGCAAGCGCCAAAAGCCCGATCAGCGTCGGCCATGGCGTGCCAAGGTAAAGATCGCGCAGGGGCAAGAGCATCCAGATGGTGATCGTGTCGCGCACCGGTTTGACATAGGCGAATAGGTTCTTTGACACCCAGCGCACCAGATCATTGATCGGCCCGCCGTAAGACAGCGTCAGGTTCTTTGGCAGAATACCGACCGCCGGTATCACTGCGGCCAGCGCCAACGCCACGGCGCTGATCAGCAGAAACCAGCCCAGATGCCGATGGCGGTCAAACCAGCCCGCCCCGGCACGGGTCCGTTGCGGCACACGGCGCATGAAGGCCTGCGTCATCCGGTCAAGAACCAGCGCGATCAGGGTAATCGCAATGCCCTGTTCGACCGCCTTGCCGATCTGCAGTTGCTGAAGAGAGAAGAGAAGTTTCTGCCCCAAGCCCGACGCCCCGACCAAAGAAGCGATGACCGCCATGGCCAGCGTCTGCATCACCACCTGGTTGAGGCCGAGAAGCAGCGTCTGTTGTGCCGCGGGCAATTCCACTTTCCACAATTGCTGGCGCGGGGTACAGCCAGACATCATCCCCGCCTCCAGAATGTCCGACGGAACGGTGCGCAGGCCAAGGATGGTGCAGCGCGCCATCGGCGGCAGAGCAAAGATGAAGGTGGCCAGCAAGGCCGGCACCTGACCAAAGCCAAAAAGAATGACCACCGGGCCGAGATAGGCCATATGCGGCGTCGCCTGCATGACGTCAAAGACCGTGTTCAGAACCTTTTCCACACGCTGGTTGCGTGTGGACCAGACGCCAAGAAAGAGCCCGCTTACGGCAGCCAGAGGCACGGTGACGAGCACGATCGAGACGGTTTTCATTGAATCCGACCAAAGGCCGAAGATCGCAAGATAAAGCGCGCAAAGCCCGCAAAAAAGCGCTAGCCGACGGCCACCGATCCAATGGCCAAGGATCGCCGTGCCCGCAACGATGGACACCCACGGCAAGGGCGGCAGGCCCCAGGCGGGCACACCACGAAAGAGCACCACCTCTGCCAGATCCAACGGTTTTGATAGGATCCAGGACAGGATGCGCGTGATTGGCTTTGCTGTCGCACTGAACCAGGCAAAGAAGTCCGTCACCCAGTCGCGCACAGGTATGACCCAGCTTTCGGGCCATGCCGCAAGGCTGGGCCAAATCCGCGCCAGAACCAATGAGACCACGACAAAAAGCGCGACAACAAGTAACGGCGCGCGCCTGCCAGGGACAAACCGGTCAAAAGCTGTGCGGGGAATGCTGCTGTCGCTCATGCGTGTGCTTCCGGATAAAGGCCAGAAATCATCGCCTCTCGGGTCACGACGCCCATGATCTTGCCTGCGTCATCGGCAACTGGCACCGGCTTTTCCGATGACAGTACTCTGGCGGCGACATGAGCAATCTTGGCGCTGGCGCTCACCGGCTCGCCGCTGCCCTTGCCGGGAAGCGCGATGGTGCCGACGCTGATAATCTGGTCGCGCGGCGCATTGCGGGTAAATTCGCGCACATAGTCGTTGGCGGGGTTGGTGACCATTTCCTCTGGCGTCGCCAGTTGCACCAGCTTGCCATCCTTCATGATGCCGATCCGGTCGGCCAGACGGACCGCTTCGTCAAAATCGTGGGTGATGAAGATGATGGTCTTCTGCAGCATCCGTTGCAGTCGCAGGAATTCATCCTGCATTTCGCGCCGTATCAGCGGGTCGAGCGCCGAGAAGGGCTCGTCCAGAAACCAGATGTCGGGGCCGACAGCCAAGGACCGGGCGATGCCCACACGCTGCTGCTGACCGCCCGAAAGCTCGCGCGGGAAGTAATCCTCCCGGTCCTCCAGCCCGACGAGTTTCAGCATCTCGCGGGCACGCGCCTCGCGGCTGGTGCGGTCACTGCCGCTGACTTCCAGCGGAAAGGCGACATTCTGCAAGACGCTGCGGTGAGGCAAAAGGCCAAAATGCTGAAAGACCATGCCCATCTTGTGACGGCGCAAGTCGATCAGCTCTTCCTTGCTTGCGGCCAGCAGATCATTGCCATCCAGCAGAACCTGCCCGGACGTCGGGTCATTTAGCCGGGCAATGGCCCGGATCAGGGTGGATTTGCCAGATCCTGACAACCCCATGATGATCAGAATTTCGCCAGGCCAGACATCGAACGACACATCCCGGACCGCGCCAATATAGCCAGCCGCGCGAAAATCCTCGTCGCTGGGCTTCTGGTTATGTTTTTGAAGGAACCCGACCGGATCCCTGCCAAAAATCTTCCAAAGATTGCGGCAGGATATTTTTGCGTTTTGGTCAGCCATTGCCCCCCCAGACATCCGATAGCTTATCGCCGGACTTTCTTAGTGTCGTTACATTTCTTGCCTGTGGCAACTGTAGGCGGGCGGCAACATTCCTGCTGCCGCCCGCCTTGGGTCTGCCTAATTATTCAACCCAGGCTTTCCAGGTTGCCTCATTTTCAGCAATCCAGGCGGTTGCTGCCTCTTCCGGGGTCATGCCATCCACATCGACCATGGCGGCCGCCGCAGCAATCTGCGGGTTGGTGAAGCTGACCTTGCGCAGGATCGCATCGGCTGTCGGCCACATTTCCGCGATCCGCTGGGAACCGACCTTCTTCAGATAGCCTTTCTCCGGTGCGCCGCAGTCATAGATCGCATCGGGGTTTTCGCCCCAGGCCGGGTCGGTATAGCAGGCCGGCTCAAACTTGGGGAATTCCACGAACTGGCCTTCGAACTTTGCTTCGATGAAGTTTGGGGTCCAGTTGAACAGAACAACCGGTTCCTGACGGTCATAAGCCGCCTGAAGTTCCGCCCAGAGCGTGGCGGCCTGACCGACCGGCACTTCCTGGAAGTTCATGTTCAGCGCCTGAATCCGTTCGGAATAGTGCTTGCCCCAGTCAGCCGGCGGGCCGACAAAACGCCCCTTGTCGCCGGTCTCGGCCGTGGCGAACATCTTGGCGCAGCCATCCAGTGCCTTCCAGTCCGGCAGGCCGGGGCACATTTCGTTCATATAGCTCGGATACCACCAGTCTTCACGGGTAACCGCATCGTTTGCACCATAATCAACCGCACCATCTGCGAGGGACTTTTCAAAGGATTCCGCCATGGAACCTTCCCAGACCTCTACCTGGAAATCCATGTCGCCGGCCGCAATTGCGGTGAACTGCAACTGGGTGTCCGATGACTTGTACTCGACATTCAGCCCCTGCGACTGAAGAATCTGCCCAATGACGTTCGACAGAACCAACTGGCTGGTCCAGTTGTTGGTCACGATATTGATCGGATCGGCCGAATCCTCGGCCACCGCAGTTCCGGCGCCAAAGGCCATAAGGCCCATGGTCATCGCACCGGCAACAAGTCCGCTTGTTATTTTTTTCATGTGCTTCCTCCGTGTTGGGGGCATTGCACGACAACATGCTCAGACCGCCTGCACCCCAGGTTAGCGGCCTGCGCCCAAAGCCGAGTGTAGTGGCGGCGTGTGAAATGGTTGCTGCAAGTTCGTGAAAGGGCTGGATCATTTTGTTAAATTTTGTTAAACGATCAAGATGAGTGCCGAACCTGCCCATATTTTGATTGTCGAGGATGACCTAGTCACGCGGGTCAAACTGGCCGCCTATTTCAGCGCGGCCGGTTATCAGGTGAGCGAGGCGGAGGATGGCGCGCAGATGCATGAAATTCTAGCGCGGCGCCCCGCCGATGTGTTGATGCTGGATATCAACCTGCCAGGCGAGGATGGATTGCAACTGACCCGCGAACAGCGCGAGCGGTCAGAGATTGGCATCATTCTGGTAACTGGCCGCACCGATGCGGTGGATCGTATCGTCGGGCTAGAAATGGGCGCCGACGACTATGTCACCAAACCGTTCGAGCAGCGCGAGCTTCTGGCGCGGGTAAAAAATTTGGTGCGCCGGGTGCGGCGCAGCCGTAGCGAGGTGGAAAACCGCACGGTGTTGAATTTCCTTGGCTGGACTTTTGATCTGGGCCAACGCACCTTGCAGGACGCCAGCAGCAATTTCGTCGAACTGACCAAGGCCGAATTGAAGGCGCTGGCGCTTCTTGCCTCCAACCCCGGGCGGGTCATGTCACGCGACCGGATCCTGCACGAGGTTGCCAATCGCGAATGGGATCCTTCGGACCGCACCGTCGATGTGTTGATCCGCCGCCTGCGGCAAAAGCTGAAGGATGGCGGACGAAATCCACGCATCATCCTGACATCGCATGGCGAAGGCTATCTTTTCGCGCCGCTGATCCACTAGCCCCCCCTCAGCGGGCCGCGCCAACTTCTGCGCGAGCATCGGCGATGGCCTGGTCAAAATGCTGGGCGCAAAGCTCGATCTGCGCCGGCAGATCGGTGGCCTTATGGTGGCGGGCCATCTCTTCCAGCCTGCGCGTCTCGGCCAGCAAGGCGACAAATCCCGCCGAGGCGGCGGAGCTGCATGTCGCATGGGCCAGATCCTCGATCGCACCGAAATCCCCGGCCTTCAGCGCCGCGCGCATGGCTTCGAACCGGTCGGGCAAAACCGCTTGCGCCGCATCAAGAATTCGCCCCACCGTTTCCGCACCTAAGGCCTCAAGGTCTTTGGCGATTGAGCCGTTTGTCGAGGCGCGCGCCCTGCCGGGGCGCTTCTTGCGCTTGCGTATCGCCTCTTCGATCCCGCCAAGGAGCGATTCCGCCGTCAGGGGTTTGGAGATATAGCCATCCATGCCCGCCTTGGCGAATTCGCTAACCTCTGCGCCAAACACATGCGCTGACATGGCGATGATCGGCGGGGCGGACGCTGGCGCAGCCACGCGCAGGGCGGCCGCGGTTTCCTTGCCGTCCATACCGGGCAGGCTGATATCCATCAAGACCGCGTCAAAGGCCGCGGACCGCGCTTGGCGTATCGCCTCGAACCCTTCTTCGGCCAGCGTGACGCGATGACCTGCCGCCTCCAGCATGGTCTGTACAACGATACGGGTTGCCGCATCATCTTCGACGACCAGCACCGACAGGTTGGCAAGCCGGGACTTTTGCTGGGGCGCTGCGGCTGGCTTGGCCTTGGTCAGGGCCGAACGGGGCACCGCCGCAAGCGGCAAGGTCAGGAAAAAGACGCTCCCCTTTCCCAGCGCCGATTGCACCGTCAGGGCCCCGCCCATCGCCTCGGCCAGACCCTTTGAAATCGCCAACCCTAATCCCGTGCCGCTATAGCGCCGGGTGATCGAAGGATCGGATTGGGTGAAGGCCTCGAAAATATGGTGCTGCTGTTCAAGCGAAATGCCGACACCTTCGTCACTGACAGACAGTTCTATTTGCTGCTGACGCCGCCCGGATTTCCTGACCTTAATCGACAAGGCTATGCTGCCCGCATCGGTGAACTTGATCGCATTGCTAAGAAGGTTGAAGACGATCTGCCGCAATTTGCCGCCATCGCCATAGTGCTGACCCCAAAGACCGGGATCCACCTGCAAGGTAATCGTCAGACCCTTTTCCTCAGCCGCTGGCTGCATCAGCGCGATGACCCCTGTAACCGCCTCGGCCAGATCAAAAGGCACCGGGTTGGCGGTAATCTTGCCCGATTCAATCTTGGAATAATCCAGAATGCTGTTGAGGATGCTCATCAGCGCCTCGCCCGACTGATGGGCGATCGCCAGTTGTTTGCGCTGCGTGCCGTTGACGACAGAGCTGGCAAGCACCCGCATCATCCCCAGCATGCCGGTCATCGGTGTGCGGATCTCATGGCTCATCGTCGCCAGAAATTCCGACTTGGCCCTGCTGGCGCTTTCGGCCAGCTTGCGGGCCTCGGCGTGGCTTGTCACCTCCTCTTGCAACTGGGCGGTGCGCTCTTTGACCAATGCCTCCAACTCTTGCCGGTGGCGGCGCAATTCTTCGTTGATCCGCTCGCTTTCCCGCTCCAACTGGCGCCGCCGCAGGGATTCGTCGCGAAAGGCCCCGACCGCCCGCGACAGGGCGCGCAACTCATGTGAACCGGCCTCCGTCACATCGACCAGAAGATCGCCGTCGGTCAGTTTCTGCATGGCGCCGGTCAGGTTGGTCAGCCGCCGCACCACATTTCGTTCGACGTAAAGCCAGACGATCAGGCCGGAAATGACCACGGCGATCAACGAGGATACGACCAGCCAGTAAAGCCCGGTACTGGCCGCGCGCGTGGCGTTGTCAGCGGTGCTTTTGGCGAAACCTTCGGACTGTTCCAGCATCGACTGGGCAATATCGCCGACCGCGCCGGAAAGGTTGCGGTTGCTGGCGGCCAACTCTTCCAATTCCGTCTGGATCGCCACAAGACGCAGACGCTGGCTAAAAAGGCTGCGGTTCCAGGGCGAATTGCCAACCGACGTGTTCAGCGTTTCCAGATAGCTTTGCGCCTGCAACCGCCGCACGGGATCATCAATGCTGGCCACGCGGCGGCGCACGACACGCAGATGCGCGTAATAGCCATCGGCAATCTCTTGCACTTCGGCCCTGTCGATCGCGCGGGTCAGCCGATTGGCCAGCAGCCCAATCTGAGAGCTGCGCAGCCGCAATTCCGACATACGGTCCAACAGGAAAATATCCTGCTCGATCAGCCGGTCAAGCGCGTCATAAGCCTCGTTCCGGCGGGTGGGATCGTCGATCAGCCCGTACATATTGGCCACAACCGCCGATGCCCCGGCAGAGGCGTTCGACACCAGCGTCTCGGCCACATCGACGATGGCGGTGGCTGCGGCAATGGTTTCTTCCGAGCGGCGGGTAAAGTCCGAGGTCAGCTGCAGCCGTTCCTTCACCAGCGCATTCTGCCGTGAAAGGTTGGCGGTCAGCTTGTCGATCCGTTCCGACAGGCTGCTGACCAGATTGCCATCCAGCGACGAAAAGCTGACCCGCAATTCCGAACTGCGAATTTCTGCGGTGATCCGGGCCAATTCCCCTTCTACCGCCGCGCGCGACAGCTCGTCCCCCGCCGCATCCAGCGCCGATGAGGTGGCCACCAGCCGGGCCGTGGCATCGGCCGTGCGGGTCGCGGCGGCAACCGCAGGCAGTGCCTCGGCATTCATCCGTTGCTGAGCCTCGGAGATCTCGCGCAGGATGAACCAACTGGCCACACCCGAGGAAAGTGATACAAAGGTAATCGCCAGAAAGGCGATGAACAGCCGCGCGCCCATGCCGAAACGCGAAAGAAACATTGTCCGGCCTGCCATCGCGCGGTGAATTCCTGAACTGGTGAAACGATAAGCCCTGGGCCCATGTTACATGCCAAAAACCCTGTTTGACAAAATAATCGCATTGGCAGCACTTCTGTCATTGACGGCAGGCGCCTGTCTTGCAGAGGCCGAGGACCTGCCGGACCGCTGGCCTGTCGACACTTGGCTACCCGCCTTTTCCTACGAGGGTCAGCAGGAAACCGTCGCCTATCAGCCGCTGGCCCGCGCCAAAAAACCCTGGCGGATCTGCGCCTCTTACCCGCATCTGAAGGATTCCTACTGGCTGTCGGTGAATTATGGCATGGTCGAACATGCGCGCCGGCTAGGGATCTCCTTGCAGGTGGTGGAGGCAGGCGGCTATCCCAACCTTGACCGGCAGATCAGCCAGATCAAGGAATGCGCGGCAACGGCGGATGCGCTGATCGTCGGCACAGTCTCCTACGACGGTTTGACGGAAACGCTTTTGCCCCTGTCTAAACGCATGCCGATTGTCGCGGCGGTGAATGACATAGCCAATGGCGGCATAACGGCCAAATCGGGCGTGTCATGGGTGGCAATGGGCGCGGCCATCGGCCGTTACTTCGCCCAGCTTCACCCAAAGGGGCAACCGCCGGTCAAGGTCGCCTGGTTTCCCGGACCAAAGGGCGCCGGTTGGGTCAAATTCGTCGAGGAAGGTTTTCGCAGTACCATCGCCGACAGTTCCGCCGATATCGTCGTGGTTAAGTGGGGCGACACCGGGTTCGAGGCGCAATTATTGCTTCTGGAAGATGCGTTGGAGGTGCATCCCGACATCGACTATATTATCGGCAGCGCGGTTACCGCCGATGCTGCGGTCAGCCTGCTCCGCGCGCAGGGGCGCGCCGGTGATATCGGGATTCTGGCCGATTATTTCACCCACGGCACCTTTCGCGCGATTAAACGCGGCAAGGTGATGGCCGCGCCGACGGATTCGCCGGTGATGCAGGGCAAGATCGCCATAGATCAGGCGGTTCGGGCGCTGGAACAGAGCCTGGCACTGGCCCATGCCGGTCCGGCGATCCAGATCATCGATCAAAGGAACGTCAATCGCCTGGACATGCGCAACAGCCTTGCACCCGCCTGGTTCAAGCCGACCTTCGAGGTCAGGCCCTAGGG
>JBARVM010000205.1:0-2214 GCA_049646265.1 Paracoccaceae bacterium | reverse complement strand
TCTTTGTGCTGCCCGCCCCGATCCGCCTGACACATCTCGGCGTTTCCAGCACCCCAAAGGCCCTGACAGAGGCCCTGACCGCCTTTGGCGCCACCAAGCGGCAGGTTCTGATCAAGGCGGAACTACCTTATGCGCTGCCGCAGATCATGACCGGCCTCAATCAGACGATCATGCTGTCTTTGTCGATGGTGGTGATCGCCGCCCTTGTCGGGGCGAACGGGTTGGGCGTGCCGGTGGTGCGGGCGCTGAATTCGGTCAACTCGGCCCTTGGGTTCGAGGCGGGTTTTGTCATCGTGGTGGTCGCCATCGTGCTTGACCGGATGCTGCGCAAGGGAGACATGTCATGAGCGTCGCATCCAACCCAACCGCCGCTGCCGCCACCGCCGTCGAGTTCAAGAAGGTGAATATCGTCTTTGGCGACCATCCGGAACGCGCGCTGCCCCTGATGGACAAGGGGCTTTCACGAAACGAGATCCAGCAGGCAACCGGACAGATCCTTGGCGTGCATGACTGTTCGCTGACCGTCGCACAGGGGGAGATCCTGGTGCTGATGGGTCTGTCAGGCTCGGGGAAATCCACGCTCTTGCGGGCGGTGAACGGCTTGAACCCGGTCTGCCGGGGCGAGGTCATCGTGCATGATGACGATTGGAGCTGCAGCGTCGGCAGTGCGTCACGCGACGATCTTTTGAAGGTGCGGCGCGAATGTGTGGCGATGGTCTTTCAGCAGTTCGGGCTCTTGCCCTGGCGAACGGTGCGCGACAATGTCGGGCTGGGGCTGGAACTGGCGGGCCTGGCACCGGCGGAAATGCGCGCCCGTGTTGACGCGCAGCTGGAACTGGTTGGCCTGTCCGAACGCGCCGATGCCAAGGTCGGGGAACTGTCGGGCGGCATGCAGCAGCGGGTTGGCCTTGCCCGCGCCTTTGTCACCGAAGCGCCGATCCTCTTGATGGACGAACCCTTTTCGGCGCTCGACCCGCTGATCCGCAGCCGCTTGCAGGACGAACTTCTGGACCTGCAGCAAAAGCTGAAACGCACCATCATCTTTGTCAGCCATGATCTGGACGAGGCTTTCAAGATCGGCAATCGCATCGCCCTGATGGAAGGCGGGCGTATCGTGCAATGCGGCACCGCGCGCGAGATCATTGCAAATCCGGTCAGCGACTATGTGGCCGATTTCGTCAACCATATGAATCCGCTGTCAGTCCTGACCGCCAGAGATGCCGTTGAAGCGACACCAAATGTGACGCCCACGGATGGCCAGACCGATATCGACACGCCGATCAAGGATGTGATGCGGCAGTTGAAGGATACGACGCGGGCGCTGGAAGTGGTGGACGATGGCAAGGTCATCGGGCAGGTATCGCGCAAGACGGTGATCGCCCGCCTGCTCGACCCGCGCGGCTGATCAACCCATCACCAGCCCAAAGGCCAGCGACCACATCAATAGCCCGACAAGGAGCTCGATAATCCCCGGCGCGGCGGGCCGGGCCAGAAGTGGTGCAAGCAATCTGGCCCCATAGCCAAGCGCAAAGAAGAAGAGGAAAGAGGCGGTAACGGCCCCCGCACCAAAGGCCAGGGCCTGACCGGGATATTGCGCCCCGACCGACCCTAAAAGAACAACCGTATCAAGATAGACATGCGGGTTCAGCCAGGTCATGGCGGCCGCCGTGGCAATTACCCGGCCAAGGCTGGTGCTGTTGCCCGCCCCGGCGTGAAAACTGCTGGTGCCCGACCAGGCTGCCCAAAAGGCCCGCGCACCATAGAGAAAGAGAAAGATCACCCCACCCCAGCGCAGAAAAGGCACAAGCCAAGGCAAGGCGTTGGAGGCAAGCGCAAAGCCGGAAACGCCCGCCGCAATCAGCAAGGCATCCGACAGGGCGCAGAAAAGACAGACGGCAAAGACATGTTCGCGCCGCAGCCCTTGCCGAAGCACAAAGACATTCTGCGCGCCGATGGCGATGATCAGACCAAGGCCCAGCCGAAATCCGGCAAATGCCGCTATGACCATCGCCGCCCCCTGCCCTGGCTGTCCGTAGGGTGCGCCGAGCCTCGATTGCTCACAGTTCCGCTGCGACTTCCTCTGGGATGTCGAAATTATGCGTCACGGTTTGTACATCGTCATCCTCTTCCAGCATGTCGATCAGACGCATCAGCTTTTGCGCTGTCTCCAGATCAACCTCTGTGCGGCTTTGCGGCTTCCAGATCAGCTTGGCC
>JBARVM010000204.1:0-6122 GCA_049646265.1 Paracoccaceae bacterium | reverse complement strand
AAAACCGCCCGCTCTGGCGGGGCTTTCATCGGCTGCGGCAATTACCCCGAGTGCCGCTATACCCGCCCACTTTCCGGCGCCAATGGCGAAGAGGCCACGGGTGGTGACCGGGTGCTGGGCGAGGATGCGAACGGTATCGAGATATCGCTGCGCACTGGCCGTTTTGGCCCCTATGTGCAACGCGGCGAGGCGACAGAAGCGGTGCCCAAACCCGAACGCGCCAGCCTGCCCAAGGGCTGGGGTGCCGAGGCACTGACACTGGAACGGGCCTTGATGCTGCTTGATCTGCCCCGCGCCATCGGCCCCCACCCAGACGATGGCGAGTTGGTAGAGGCCGGGATCGGCCGCTATGGGCCCTATGTCAAACATGGCCGCACCTATGCCAATATTCCCGACGCGGAAGAAGTCTTTACCATCGGCATGAACCGCGCGGTGGAGGTTCTGGCACAAAAGCTGGCCGGGCGGCGCGGCAGCGCGGCAACCGCCGCGCCCCTGAAAGATCTGGGCGAGCATCCCGACGGCGGCACCTTGCAGGTGATGGCCGGGCGTTATGGCCCCTATGTGAAATGGGGCAAGGTCTTTGCCACCCTGCCCAAAGGGATGGAACCCGAAGCGGTCACCTTTGACGAGGCGGTGGCGCTGGCCAATGAGAAGGCCGCAAAAGGCAAGGGAACCCGCAAGGCAAAACCTGCCGCCAAAAAACCTGCCGCCAAGAAACCTGCCGCAAAGAAGGCCGCACCAAAGGCCACCAAGCCAAAGACCGCCAAGTCAAAAGCGGGCTGACGGCGTTTCCGGCGGACGGCCCTGCCGGGCCGTCGCTATACTTTACTGCCAGTATCAGCGTCCGGGTCAGGCGCCTTCAGCAGGGTCCGGACCAGTTCAAAACTGTTCCGCACCTTCATCTTGCGGATCATATTGGCGCGGTGCACCTCTACCGTGCGGTGCGAACAGTCCAGTGCAAGCGCGATTTCCTTGCTGGTGAAACCGTTGACCAGATAGCGCGCCACCCGCTTTTCCGCGGTGGTCAAGGGTCCGAATTGCGTCGCCTTGCGCTCGGCCGGCCGGTAGGTCCAGATCGCCAGACGCTGCGGATCGTCGCGGTCAAGCGCCGCGCCGCAGCCTTCCATCCACACCACCTGACCGTCCTTGCGGCGCATGAACCGTTCGTCTTGATAGACCGGCTGGTCATGTAGCGCCCGCCGCGCCCGCTCTCCTATCACCTCAAAATCACTTTGACCGGGATAGAGCAGTCGCATCGATTGCCCCTCCAGCTCGGCCGGGGTCCAGCCAAAGACCTCCTGCACGCGCAGGCTGGCCCGCAGGATCATTCGGTCCGACAGGATCAGCGTGGCATCCGGCGCATGCAGAAAGGCCAGCCCTTCATAATCGCGCTTGCGCGCGAAGGGGGGCGGTGGTCCGGTCATCGGCGCTTCCTTCAAATACGTATCTTTCTACGTATTCTTACGGATGGAAGCCCGACTGGCAATCGGTCACGGTCGCCAAAGGCTGGGCCGGATTGTGCCGCGCGCCGGCCCCCTGCCATTTGGACGGAGGACAGAGATGAAAAAGGTCTATCCAGACGCGAAGGCCGCCCTAGACGGGTTGCTGTTCGACGGGATGCTGATTGCCTCCGGCGGCTTTGGCCTTTGCGGTATCCCAGAGCTTTTGATCGCAGCAATCCGCGCGGCGGGCACCAAGGATCTGACCGTCGCCTCCAACAATGCCGGCGTTGACGGGTTCGGCCTTGGTCAATTGCTGGAAACCCGGCAGGTCAAGCGGATGATCTCCTCCTACGTCGGTGAAAATGCCGAATTCATGCGCCAATATCTGTCGGGCGAGCTGGAGCTGGAATTCACCCCGCAAGGCACGTTGGCCGAACGGATGCGGGCGGGTGGTGCCGGTATCCCCGGTTTCTACACCAAGACCGGCGTCGGCACGGTGATCGCCGAGGGCAAGGAGGTGAAGAGCTTCAACGGGCAGGACTATATCCTTGAGCGCGGCATCTTTGCCGATCTGTCGATCGTCAAGGCCTGGAAAGCCGATGAAACCGGCAACCTCGTCTTCCGCAAGACCGCGCGCAATTTCAACCCGCCTGCGGCCAGCTGTGGCAAGGTCTGCGTGGCCGAGGTGGAAGAGATCGTTCCGACCGGCAGCCTCGATCCCGATATGATTCACCTGCCCGGCATCTATGTGCACCGCCTTATTCAGGGCGCGCATGAAAAGCGCATCGAAAACCGCACAACCCGTAAGCGCGAGGAGGCCTAAGCCATGTGGGACCGCAATCAGATGGCCGCACGCGCCGCGCAAGAATTGCAGGACGGCTGGTATGTGAACCTTGGCATCGGCATTCCGACCTTGGTCAGCAATTACATCCCCAAAGGGGTCAATGTGACCCTGCAGTCGGAAAACGGCATGTTGGGCATGGGCCCCTTCCCCTTTGAGGGCGAAGAGGATGCCGACCTGATCAATGCCGGCAACCAGACCATCACCGAACTGCCGCAGACCGCCTATTTCGACAGTGCACAAAGTTTCGCGATGATCCGCGGCGGCAAGATCGCCATGGCCATCCTTGGCGCGATGGAGGTGGCCGAAAACGGCGATCTTGCCAACTGGATGATCCCCGGCAAACTGGTCAAGGGCATGGGCGGCGCGATGGATCTTGTCGCGGGCGTCGGACGGGTGGTTGTCGTCATGGACCACACGTCGAAACACGGCGATTCCAAGGTGTTGAAGGCATGTACACTGCCCCTGACCGGCAAGGGCGTGGTGGACCGGATCATCACCAACCTTGGCGTTCTCGATGTGGTGCCCGGCGGGCTGAAGATCGTCGAATGCGCCGATGGCGTGTCAGAGGCTGAACTGCGCGCCGCGACAGAGGCAACGATCGTCAGCTAACATCGCATCCCGGGGCAAGTCTCGGGGACAGCCAGCACATAGGCCCCTGCAGCGTGATCGCGCCGCCTGGGCCGGGATCCCCGCGCGATCAGGCCACATTCGGGCGATTTGGGCAGCGACTGTATAATTTTTCGAAACAACTCCATAATCATGCCCAAATCTGCCTCTAGTGCCTCGGGAAATGATGCCCATGACACCGCCCCTTCCTCGCGCCAAACCCGACCGGCCCCTGCGTAACCCGCGTGACCGGCTGGTCATCCTTGGGCTTTTGACGCTGTTTCTAATCGGAATCGTCGGGGTTGCGGCGACGACCGGCTGGAAAGAGACAGCGGATCAGATCCGCAAGCTTGGCACCGTTCAGTTGCTGGTGCTTTTGCTGCTGTCCTTGCTCAATTACGGGATGCGTGGCCTGCGCTGGCATCTTTTCACCCGCGCCTTGGGGCTGCGCTGCAGCTTCTTGCAGGATCTGCGCCACTACCTGGGCGGCTTTGCCATGAGCGTGACACCCGGTCGGGTTGGCGAACTGGTCAGGATGCGCTGGCTGGCGCGCGAAAGCGGCTGGCCCATCGAAAGAACCGCACCGCTTGCTTTGGCCGACCGCGCTTCTGATCTCGCGACAATGGGGCTTTTGCTGGCCCTGTCTGCGATGCTGGCGACGGCGGCCATGTCAGGCGCGCTGACGGTTGCGGCGCTGGCACTGGTCGCGGCGCTGATCGCGACCCGTCCCCGGATCTTCACCGCCCTTATCACCGGCCTTTACCGGCTGACCGGGCTGACGCCACGGCTCTTCGCCCGGGCCAGACGGGCCGCCCGCGCCCTGCATGTCTTCAGCCGCGCCCCAGTTTTCGTGCCTGCCATCCTCTTCGGTCTTGTCGGTTGGGCGGCCGAGGCCTACGGCTTTTACCTGCTTCTGTTTTGGTTTGGCGCCGATCTCGGTCTGGCCCGCGCCATGACGATCTTTCTGTTTGCCACGCTCGCCGGCGGCCTGACCGGCGCACCTGGCGGTATTGGCGGGGCAGAGGCGGCGATGATCGCGCTTCTGTCGCTTGACGGGGTGCCGATGGATCAGGCTTTGGCCGCCACCGCCGTCATTCGCCTGACAACCTTGTGGTTTGCCGTGCTGATCGGCATGGTCGCCTTTCCCATTGCGGAACGCTATTCGATGAAGAGGGCAGCATGATCTGGAAGACCGCTGAATATGCCGGATGGGGGCGGGCGCTGAAATCGACCTTTGCCCTTGCGCGGCCCGAACGGCAAAGCGCACTGGCCGGCCTATTGGGTGACGGGTTGATCCCGGCCATTGGCAACCGGCGCAGCTATGGCGATGCGGCCCTGAACAGCAACGGTCAGGCCATCGACATGTCGCGGCTGGACAGGATGATCGGCTTTGACCCAAAGTCCGGCGTGCTGGAGGTAGAGGCAGGCGCCACCATCGGTGAAATCGCCGCAATTTTCGCGCCGCGCGGCTGGCTGCCTGCCGTCATGCCCGGCACCGGTTTTGCCACGGTGGGTGGCTGTATCGCCCAGGATGTCCATGGCAAGAACCATCACCATGCCGGGTCATTCTGCCAGCATGTCCTGTCGATCCGCCTGCAGGGCGCCAAATCCGTGTCCGAGGTCAGTCCAACAAAGAACGCCGAGCTGTTTCGCGCTACGGCGGGCGGACTTGGCCAGACGGGCATCATCCTGTCGGCCAAGTTGCAACTGATCCCCTGCAAGGGCGATGTCATGGTGGTGACCGAACGGCGCATCCATGGCTGGGACGAATTCCTTTCACGGCTCGATGGTTCCACCGCCACCTATACCGTCGGCTGGATCGACGCGACCGCGACCGGAACCTCCCTTGGCCGCGGCATTCTGGAAGAGGGTGAGACCGGGGCCGGACTAGTGCCGAAACGGGTCAAATTCCGATCAGTTCCAATGGATGCGCCAGCCTTTGCCCTGTCATCGCCGGTGGTGCGCGCCTTCAACGCGCTCTATTACCGGCGGGTGCCCGACAGTGGCCGCACGCTGGTCAAGCCGATTTCTGATTTCTTCTTTCCGCTCGACAAAATCCGCGACTGGAACAGGCTTTACGGCAAACGCGGCTTTCATCAGTTCCAATGCGTGGTACCGGTCGATGCAGCCCCTGCCCTGCGCTCGATGCTGGAGGCGATTGCCTCCTCTGGCCATGCCTCGCCGCTGGCGGTGCTGAAACGGATGGGCCCGGGGCGCGCGGGTTACCTTTCCTTCCCGATGGAGGGTTATACGCTCGCGGTGGATTTCCCTAACCGCGATGCCGCCCGCAGCCTGATCACCCGGCTGGAGGCGATGACGGTGCAGGCAGGCGGACGGCTTTACTTTGCCAAGGACAGTCTGGCCAGCGGCCCCAGCATGGCGGCCATGTATCCCGAACTTGACGCCTGGCGCCAAACGGTCGCCAAGGCCGACCCCGAGGGGCGGCTCGCCACCGATTTGACCCGCCGACTGGCCTTGAGGAGCATGAAATGAACACGACCTGGATCATCCTGGGGGCCACATCGTCGATGGCGCGGGCCTTTGCCCGCAAGGTTTCCGCCGAAGGGGCAGCGGTTCTGTTGGCGGGCCGCGATCTGGCGGACCTGAAGCTACTGGCCGAAGATTGCGTGGTGCGCGGCGCCCGCCTGGCCGAGGCGCTGGCCTTTGACGCGCGCAAACCGGCAGGCTTTGCCAAGCTGGTCGCACGTATGGAAGAAGAGGAGGGCCTGTTGAATGCCGCCGTCTTCGTCGGTTCCATGCCGCCACAGGCGGAGATCGACGCGGACCCGTCGTTGATCGAAGGCACGGTGACCGACAGTTTCACCGGCCCCGCGCAGTTCCTGCAGCTTCTCGCCCCGGTGATGGAGGCGCGCAGCGGTGGCACGGTCGTTGGTGTCGGTTCTGTCGCGGGCGACCGGGGCAGGATTGGCAATTATATCTACGGCGCCGCCAAGGCCGGTTTTCACACCTATCTGTCAGGCCTGCGCAACCGGCTGACGCGCGCGGGCGGCCATGTGGTGACGGTAAAGCCCGGCTTTGTCGATACGTCGATGACATGGGGGCTGCCGGGCATGTTCCTAGTGGCCAAGCCCGAAGCGGTGGCCGACGCGATCTGCAAAGCCGTCGGCAAGCGGCGCAACACGATCTATACGCCGGGTTTCTGGTGGCTGATCATGACGATCATTCGCCATATCCCCGAACCGATTTTCAAGAAGATGAAGATCTGAGCC
>JBARVM010000203.1:0-2235 GCA_049646265.1 Paracoccaceae bacterium | reverse complement strand
CGAGAGCTGGAATGTATGATGCTGTTGATGCTGACCTATCTGATGCTCAGCCTGCTCATCTCCTATGGGATGAACATCTACAACAACCGCATGAAACTGGTGGAGCGCTGAGATGAGCAAGACATCCATATCTTTCGTCCGCGGCGAGATGCTGGAACAGCAGGAGCCACCGGTAACGGAACGTGGCGCCATCAAATGGTTGCGGGAAAACCTGTTCTCGGGCGTTTTCAATACGATCCTGACCATCTTCGGCCTCGCTGCTGTTGTCTTTCTGGTCATGGGCATGCTGCCATGGTTCCTGAACGGTGTCTGGAACGCAGGGTCGCTTGGCGAATGTCGCAGCATCATTGCCGCCTCGGCAGGTGAGGGGGCGACTGGCGCCTGCTGGGCCATGCTGAACGAGCGTTGGCATCAGTTCATCTTCGGCTTCTACCCGCAGGACCTTTTCTGGCGGCCGATACTGGCCTTTGGCCTGATGTTCATTGCGATGGCGCCAGTGCTTTACTATGGCC
Source organism: Paracoccaceae bacterium (assembly GCA_049646265.1). GTDB lineage: Bacteria > Pseudomonadota > Alphaproteobacteria > Rhodobacterales > Rhodobacteraceae > TMP-24. The sequence goes on along the minus strand of JBARVM010000203.1, from coordinate 1,723 downwards.
TACGCGAGGCTTCGACCTATCTGGTGGGTGCGGTCAGCGTTCTTTTGGTGCTGGCCCTTTATGCCGACGGGTTCGAAACGCGCTATCTCTTGCTGGTGGCGATCGGGCTTGCCCAGTTGACCGCTGTGGCATGGGTCGCACCCGAAAGACTTCTTTGGGTCACGTTCCTTTACCCGGCTATCGGCTTTTTCCTGCTGTGGGGCGGGTCGGTCTGGGGCCCAATCGGCATATTGGGCGGCTTTGCCATCCTGTCACTGGTCTCAGGCAAGCTGCGCGGCGCTTTCGGTGTGCCAATGGCGGTGGGGCTTGGGCTTTTGCAGGCTGTCGTCTGGTGGATGTTCATCCAGACCCCGACGACGACATTGCTGCACGATGCTTTCCCGATCGGCCTCAGGCCGGTAGACAGTGACGAATTCGGTGGCTTCCTTCTGGCTTTCGTGATCGGGGTAACGGCGGTTGCCGCCTCCTTGCCCATCGGCATCCTTTTGGCGCTCGGCCGTCAGTCGGACATGGTTCTGGTCAAGTCGCTGTCGGTCGGCTTTATCGAATTTGTCCGGGGTGTGCCGCTGATCACCATGCTTTTCGTGGCGTCGCTGCTTTTGCAGTATTTCCTGCCGCCCAACAGCAACTTCGACCTGATCTTGCGGGTTATCATCCTCGTAACGCTCTTCGCCTCGGCCTATATTGCCGAGGTCATCAGGGGTGGCCTTGCCGCCCTGCCGAAGGGCCAATATGAGGCTGCTGACGCGCTGGGGCTGGATTATTGGCAAGCACAGCGGATGATCATCATGCCGCAAGCGCTGAAGATCTCCATCCCGGGCATCGTTTCTTCCTTCATCGGCCTTTTCAAGGATACCACTCTTGTGGCGCTGGTTGGCCTAGCCGACCCCTTGCAGGGCATCACCAAGATCGTTCGCGCCGACTCCAACTGGAAAGGGATCTACTGGGAACCCTTCCTGTTCGTCGGCGTCATTTTCTTCATCGCCTGCTTTGGCATGTCTCGATACTCCATGTATCTGGAACGCAAGCTGAAGACGGATCATCGCTAAGGAGTTCGCAATATGGCCAAAGCTACAGCTGAAAAAGCACCCGCCCGCGAAATGATCGTCACGGACGAAGTCGCCATCCAGATCACCAATATGAACAAGTGGTATGGCGCCTTCCACGTTCTGCGCGACGTCGACATGACGGTGATGCGCGGCGAACGTATCGTCATCTGCGGCCCCTCCGGGTCGGGGAAATCGACGCTCATTCGCTGCATCAACCGACTGGAAGAGCACCAGAAGGGCAAGATCATCGTTGACGGCACTGAACTTACCTCGGACCTCAAGAACATCGACAAGGTGCGTTCGGAAGTGGGGATGGTGTTTCAGCACTTCAACCTTTTCCCGCATCTGACGATCCTTGAAAACTGCACGCTGGCGCCGATCTGGGTCCGCAAGATCCCCAAGCGGGAGGCCGAAGAAACCGCAATGCATTTCCTGTCAAAGGTAAAGATCCCCGAACAGGCGCACAAATATCCCGGCCAGCTGTCAGGCGGCCAGCAACAGCGTGTGGCGATCGCCCGCTCTTTGTGCATGAAGCCGCGGATCATGCTTTTCGACGAACCGACCTCGGCGCTTGACCCAGAAATGATCAAGGAAGTGCTCGACACGATGATCGAGCTGGCCGAGGAAGGGATGACGATGCTTTGCGTTACCCATGAGATGGGCTTTGCCCAGGC
>JBARVM010000202.1:0-3287 GCA_049646265.1 Paracoccaceae bacterium | reverse complement strand
CCGCGTCGTATCGACAATCATCTGCTGTTCTTCGGTCAGGCCAAAATGCATCGCACTCTCCTATGGATCAACGTTGTAGGTCATGCCATCGACAGCAATTGTCTGGCCGGAAATCATTCGTGCCCCGTCCGAGGCTAGAAAGAGCGCCGTTGCAGCCACGTCTTCGGGATCGCTCAATCTTTTCAGCGCGGTGCCGGAGGCGTAGGCGTCGCGAACTGCCGCCTCACTCATGCCTTTGGCGGCAGCCTCGGCCGCAATGACGCGGTCTATGCGCGGGCCGGTGACAGAGCCGGGGCAAATGGCGTTGGCGCGAATGCCAAAGGGGCCAAGCTCCATTGCGACGGTTTTCATCAGGCCGATCACCGCCCATTTCGCCGCTGAATAGGGCGCACGAAAGCGGGTGCCATAAAGACCGGCGGTGGAGGAGGTAAAGATCATTACCCCTTTGCCTTCGGCCTTCATCAGCGGGGCGGCATATTTCGCCGCAAGCATGGCGCCGTCGAGGTTGACGGCGATGCAGCGGCGCCATTCGTCGAGGGGCATGTCCTCGACCGAAGCCGTTGGTCCCTTGATACCCGCATTGGCGCAGAGCACGTCAAGACCGCCCCATACCTCCTTCACTTCGTTGAAGAATGCGGTCATCTGCCCTTCATCCGAAGCATCTACGCGCGCGGCGCGGATGCCATCGGGCACCTGCGCAAGCGCCGCGGGGTCGACATCCGTGACCCAGACCTCGGCCCCGGTTCCGGCAAAGGCCGTGGCCATGACCAGGCCGATCCCGTTCGCCCCTGCGGTGATGAGAACGCGGCGGGTCATGCCTGTCCTTCCATCGCCGCTACATACGTGTGGTGGAAATGGCGCATCGCATGTTCGGAAATGCCGTGTGCCTCGGGATCGGTGACGTACCAGCCGCGCTCGAACGCGTCGTGACGCATGCCGCGCTGGACGTTTTCGCACAACGCGCGGTCTTCGCGGCTGACGACATTCACCGACCAGTCGCTGCGCAGCCGGGCGCGACGGGCCATATCGGCATCCGTCGGCTCTGCCACTGTCAGGGACCAGGTCTGGCGCCGGGTGCGATGCGGGCCGTCCGCGTCGAAACGCGAGGCATAAAAGCCCGGAACCCCCGGAAACTGGCCGAATACCATGTTCGGAAACAGCCACCAGAAATGGCCGACCGTCACATCATGGTCGAGGTTCAGCGGAAAGGCTTTGTTTTCCGCCTTGCCGGCGGTCGGTGCCGTCTGGAACGTGTAGTTGGGGAACAGCTCGAACCGGGAATGGGCGATATCCATCATGTCGTCGAAGCTGGAATGCGCGATGCCGCAATGGTGGCATTCAAGGTAATTGTCGATCAGCACCTTCCAGTTCGCCGCACATTCGTAACTGTGACCAAGCGCCGGGCCGTCCTCCATCACATAGGAACCGAGATCGGGGCAATGCCGGGCGATCTGCGCCCCTAGCCCCGGGGCGAAATCGGCAAGCGGCTGCGCCTTGCCCGAAAGGTTGAGGAACAGAAATCCCGCCAGCCGGTCCAGCGCGACCTCGAAAAGCCGGATGTCACCGCGCGGCGGCAACTCTGTCGTCGCGGTCCGTTTGGCCCCGATCAGGCGGCCGCTGCGGTCGAAGGTCCAGGCGTGATAGGGGCAGGTGATGCGGCCCTTGTGGCCGCAGCCTTCGACCAGAACATGGCCGCGATGGGGGCAGACGTTGGCAAAGGCGCGCAGGGTGCCGTCATCGCCGCGGATCACGAAATAGTCCTGATCGAACAACCGGGCAGAGATGTAGTCGCCGGGTTCCTTCAGTTGCGCCTCGTGGCCCACCAGCTGCCAGTGATCGCGAAGCATCACTGCCTCGCGCGCCAGCACATCACCTTCGGTGTACCAGCGCGCGGCAAGGGTCCGCCGGTCGTCACCTGCGGCTATTGTCATGCCTTCCTCCGCTCCCCGGTATAGCGGCCCGCCGCATCGGGGCGCGGCAGGGTCTTGTGGGCCTCGGCGATGGGGGCGAGTTTGGCCAGCACCTCTGGCGCTGCCGGACAGGCGCGACCGGCTTTCATATCCACATGCAGATACATCTGTTCGAGGCTCGCCACCACCTCGTCACCGCGCTGGATGCGGATGAAGACATGCAGACGCTTGTCGTCATGGCCAAGCACCTGAATGCTGCCTGTCAACCGATCGCCCAGCTTGGCCTCGCCAAGGTGCATGATATGGGTTTCGGCGGTGTAATAGCTGTGGCCTGCCTCCACATAGTCCATCCCCGCACCGATCAACCTGAGGAACGCATCCGAAGTCTCTGACGCTGCAAACAAATAGCGGCTTTCGGTCATATGGCCGTTATAGTCGATCCAACCGGGCAGCACCTGCATATGGGCCATGACCATGGGCGTGCCCTCGCCGGTCTTGCCTGCCTGATGAAAGGCGGCGCGACGGCGTTCATCATGGTCCAGAAGAACCTTGCCCGCGCCCCAGTTGCGATCCTTCAAAGCGCGCAGGAAGCCGATGAGGTTCTGGTCGCGGATACGTTCCAGCTCGCGGATCGAGTAGTGGCCCGATTGCGCGTCGGACTGGCCGGCGATCAGATCGACCAGTTCTTCTGTGAACTCCGGCACATCCGTCAGTTTCGTCCAGGGCCATTTCAGGCAGGGGCCGAACTGGGCCATGAAATGTTTCATGCCCGCCTCGCCACCTGCCACCCGGTAGGTTTCAAAGAGGCCCATCTGGCCCCAACGCAGGCCGAAACCCATGCGGATCGCCTCATCAATCTCCTCGGTCGTGGCGACGCCGTCCTTCACGAGCCAGAGCGCCTCGCGCCAGACGGCTTCGAGGAAACGGTCGGCGATATGGGCGTCGATTTCCTTGCGGACATGCAGCGGGAACATGCCAATCTCGCGCAGGATTTCCTTTGCTTTTTCAATGAGTTTCGGATCTGATTTCGCGCTTGGAACAATCTCTGCCAGAGGCAAAAGATAGACCGGGTTGAACGGATGGGCGACAAGGATGGTCGAGGGGTCAGCGGCCCCTTCCTGCAGTTCCGACGGCTTGAAGCCGGAGGTGGAGGAGCCGATCGGCACACCGTGCGAGGCCTGCTGGATCTGCGCGAAGACGCGGTGTTTCAGGTCGAGTCGTTCAGAGACGGATTCCTGAATGTAATCAGCGCCTTCCACGGCCTCTGTAATGCTGGCGGCGAAGGTCAGCTTGCCCTCGGCCGGCATCGGCACATCCGACAGGGATGGTAGTGCGGCGCGGGCGTTTGCCATGACCTCGCCGATCTTGCGTTCGGCC
>JBARVM010000201.1:0-2012 GCA_049646265.1 Paracoccaceae bacterium | reverse complement strand
CCTTCGCGAAAAGGCCGATTGGGTCCGGTGCCGCCGTTCCGCTGCCACCGCAAAAGACCCGGTTTCAGCAATCGCCAAGATATCTTCCAGCCATTCCAGACGCATGTCATCTCCTAACTTGCAATTTTTGCATGATAATTCAAAAATTTGGAATTTGCCAAGGGCTTTGCCATCGTAGATAGTTGCGATCTGCAAGTTATGACAAGGAACCGCCATGCATCTCGCCCGCTTCCCCCGTGTTCACCTCGCCCACCTTCCCACGCCGCTGGAAAAACTTGACCGGCTCTCGAAAGAGCTGGGCGGACCGGAAATCTGGATCAAGCGCGATGATTGCACGGGTCTTTCGACCGGCGGCAACAAGACACGCAAGCTGGAATTTCTGATGGCAGAGGCGCAGGCAATGGGCGCCGATACCGTGATGACACAGGGCGCAACCCAGTCCAATCACGCCCGCCAGACCGCGGCCTTTGCGGCCAAGCTGGGCATGGCCTGTCATCTGCTGCTGGAGGACCGTACCGGCTCTAACGATGCCAACTATAATGGCAACGGCAATGTGCTGATCGACCATCTGCATGGCGCGACCACCTCCAAGCGCACTGGCGGGCTCGACATGGCGGCCGAGATGGAAAAGGTGGCAGAGCGGCTGCGCGCCGAGGGGCGCAAGGTTTATGTAATACCGGGCGGCGGGTCGAACCCGACGGGTGCGCTCGGATATGTCAATTGCGCGTTCGAGCTGGTCGGGCAGGCCAATGACCGCAGTATGGTGATTGACCATCTGGTGACGGCGACGGGCAGCGCCGGTACGCAGGCTGGTCTGATCACCGGGCTGAAGGCAATCAACGCCGGTATCCCGCTGACCGGAATCGGTGTGCGGGCGCCCAAGGAAAAGCAGGAAGAGAATGTCTTTGCCCTGGCGCTCAAGACCGCGGAAAAGCTGGGTTGCCCGAATGTGGTGGCACGCGGCGATGTGGTGGCCGACAGCAACTATGTCGGCGCGGGCTATGGCATTCCGCGCGAAGATACGCTGGAGGCGATCCGCATGTTCGCCCAACTTGAAGGTATCCTGCTTGACCCGGTCTATTCGGGCAAGGGTGCCGCTGGCTTGATCGACTATTGCCGCAAGGGTCATTTCAAGAAAGGTGAACGGGTGGTCTTTCTGCATACCGGCGGTTCGGTCGCGCTCTTTGGCTATGACGCGGTGTTTGCCGATGACCGCAAGGCGCTGATGGTAGGCTGACAGATGGCCCTTCCGCGTTTCGCCAAGGACTTCACCCAACAAGAATCGATCTCGGAAGAGGGGATCGCGGCCGCAATTGCGATCATGCGGTCAGGGCGGCTTCATCGCTACAACGTTGCGCCGGGTGAAACCAGCGAGACGGCGGAGCTGGAGCGGGAGTATGCCAACTGGCAAGGCGCGCGCTATTGTCTGGCGGTCGCGTCTGGTGGTCAGGCCATGCAGATCGCCCTGCGCGCAGCGGGGGTTGTTCCGGGCGCGCCTGTCCTGACCAACGGCTTTACCTTGGCTCCGGTGCCCGGTGCGATTGCGGCGGTTGGCGGCAAACCGGTTCTGGTAGAGGTGACCGGCGATCTGGTCATCGACCTGGACGATATGGCGGCCAAGGCGCTCGATAGCGGGGCGCGGCATCTGCTTTTGTCACATATGCGCGGCCATTTGTGCGACATGGACCGGCTGAAGCAACGCGCGGCGCAACTGCATCTGACGGTGATAGAAGATTGCGCCCACACAATGGGGGCCAGCTGGAACGGCACCAAGTCGGGCTCTTTCGGACTGGCGGGTTGTTTCAGCACCCAGACTTACAAACATATCAATTCCGGCGAAGGCGGGCTTTTGACCTCGGATGACGCCGAGTTCATGGCGCGGGCAACGATCCTTTCGGGTTCCTACATGCTTTATGAGCGGCACGGCGCCGGGCCGGATGCCGATGTCTATGCCCGTATCAGGCTGGAGACGCCGAATAACTCGGCGCGGATGGATAATCTGCGCGCCGCTA